>DASRUW010000512.1:0-12102 GCA_035655255.1 Telluria sp.
AGGTAAAATCTGCTTTACGTTTACGTCAACGTAAAGTAGAAACCGGTCTGGACGAGGATGTCGTGGAGTTCGTCGCGCGCTACCGCGTCCAGGGCCGCGGCCACCGCCTGCACGAGATCAGCCGTTTCCGGCGCGAGAGCGTCGACGGCGTGCCGCGCTGGTTCTACGTCGATGGCGTGTTCCCGGACAAATAAGGACAACCATGCCCCACATCGAGAGCAAACTCAATCCGCGCGGCGACGATTTCAAGGCCAATGCCGAGGCCATGCATAAGCTGGTCGCCGACCTGCGCGCCAAGGTGGCCGCGGTGTCGGCCGGCGGCGGCGAGGCGGCCTGCGCCAAGCACGTCGCGCGCGGCAAGCTGCTGCCGCGCGACCGCGTCCAGATGCTGCTCGATCCGGGCACGCCCTTCCTCGAACTGTCCCAGCTGGCGGCCTTCGACATGTACGACAACGCGGCGCCCGCGGCCGGCATCATCACCGGCATCGGCCGCGTGGCCGGCCAGGAGTGCGTGATCGTCTGTAACGACGCCACCGTCAAGGGCGGCACCTACTATCCGATGACGGTCAAGAAGCACCTGCGCGCCCAGGAGATCGCGGACCAGAACAACCTGCCCTGCATCTACCTGGTGGACTCCGGCGGCGCCAACCTGCCGAACCAGGACGACGTGTTCCCGGACCGCGACCACTTCGGCCGCATCTTCTACAACCAGGCCAACATGTCGGCCAAGGGCATCCCGCAGATCGCGGTGGTGATGGGCTCCTGCACCGCGGGCGGCGCCTACGTGCCGGCCATGAGCGACGAATCGATCATCGTCAAGGAACAGGGCACCATCTTCCTGGGCGGCCCGCCGCTGGTGAAGGCGGCCACCGGCGAGGTGGTCTCGGCCGAGGACCTGGGCGGCGGCGACGTCCACACCCGCCTGTCCGGCGTGGCCGACCACCTGGCCCAGAACGACCTGCACGCCCTGTCCATGGCGCGCACCATCGTGTCGAACCTGAACCGCCAGAAGCCGCAGCAGATGGCCCTGCGCGCAGCGGCCGAACCGAAATACGCGCCGGAGGAACTGTATGGCGTGATCCCGGTCGACACCCGCAAGCCGTTCGACGTGCGCGAGGTCATCGCCCGCATCGTGGACGGCTCCGAATTCGACGAGTTCAAGGCCCGCTACGGCACCACCCTGGTGTGCGGCTTCGCCCACATTTATGGCGTCAAGGTCGGCATCATCGCCAACAACGGCATCCTGTTCTCCGAATCCGCGCTCAAGGGCACGCACTTCATCGAACTGTGCTGCCAGCGCAAGATCCCGCTGGTCTTCCTGCAGAACATCACCGGCTTCATGGTCGGCCGCAAGTACGAGAACGAGGGCATCGCCCGCAACGGCGCCAAGATGGTGACGGCCGTGGCCACCGCCTCCGTGCCCAAGTTCACCGTCATCATCGGCGGCAGCTTCGGCGCCGGCAACTACGGCATGTGCGGCCGCGCCTATTCGCCGCGCTTCCTGTGGATGTGGCCCAACGCGCGCATCTCGGTGATGGGCGGCGACCAGGCCGCGTCGGTGCTGGCCACCGTCAAGCGCGACGGCATCGAAGCCAAGGGCGGCAGCTGGTCGGCGGACGAGGAAGCCGCGTTCAAGCAGCCGATCAAGGACCAGTACGAACACCAGGGCCACCCGTACTATGCGACGGCGCGCCTGTGGGACGACGGCGTGATCGATCCGGCCGACACCCGCATGGTGCTGGGCCTGGGCCTGTCGGCCGCGCTCAACGCGCCGATCCCCGACACGAAGTTCGGCGTGTTCCGCATGTAAGGAGTGGACTGACATGACCTTCACCACGCTTACCGTCGCCATCGCGGACAAGGTCGCCACCGTGACCCTGAACCGTCCGGACGTGCGCAACGCCTTCAACGAAACCACCATCGCGGAACTGGCCCTGGCCTTTTCCGACCTGGGCCAGCTCGACACCGTGCGCGCCATCGTGCTGGCGGCGGAAGGCCCGGCCTTCTGCGCCGGGGCGGACCTGAACTGGATGAAGAAGATGGCCGGCTACTCGCACGCCGAGAACACGGCCGACGCGATGGCGCTGGCCGACATGCTGCGCACCATCTACCTGTGCCCGAAACCCGTGGTCGCCCGCATCCAGGGCGACTGCTACGCCGGCGGCATGGGCCTGGTCGCCGCCTGCGACATCGCGGTGGCGGTCGACGCGGCCAACTTCTGCCTGTCCGAGGCCAAGCTGGGACTGATCCCGGCCACCATCTCGCCCTACGTGATCAAGGCGATGGGCGAAAACGCCGCGCGCCGCTACTTCCTCACGGCGGAGCGCTTCTCCGCCGCCGAGGCGCACCGCATCGGCTTCGTGCACGAGGTGGCGATTCCCGAACAGCTGGACGAGCGCGTCAACGCGATCGTCAAGTCCCTGGTCTCCAACAGCCCGAACGCCGTGCGCGAAGCGAAGACGCTGGTGCGCGACATCGTCGGCCAGCCCGTCTCGGACGCGCTGCTGGCCGACACCGCCGCCCGCATCGCCAACATCCGCGCCTCGGACGAAGGCAAGGAAGGCGTAGCCTCCTTCCTCGAGAAACGCAAACCGACATGGCTGAACTGAACCTGGTCGAACGCAGCCTGCGCAGCGTGTGGCATCCCTGCACGCAGATGCAGCACCACGAAACCGTCCCGCTGATCCCGGTAAGCCACGGCCGCGGCGTGTGGCTGTACGACCAGGAGGGCAAGCGCTATCTGGACGCGGTCAGTTCCTGGTGGGTCAACCTGTTCGGCCACGCCAACCGCCGCATCAACGCGGAGCTGCGCGACCAGCTGGACACGCTGGAACACGCCATGCTGGCCGGCTTCACGCATGAACCGGTGGTCAAGCTGTCGGAGCAGCTGTCCGAGCTGACCGGCGGCGTGCTGGGCCACGCCTTCTACGCCTCGGACGGCGCGTCGGCGGTGGAGATCGCGCTCAAGATGAGCTTCCACTACTGGCGCAACACGGGCCAGGGCGACAAGCAGGAATTCGTCTGCCTCGAAGGCAGCTACCACGGCGAGACCATCGGCGCCCTGGCCGTCACCGACGTGGCCCTGTTCAAGGACGCCTACGGCCCGCTGCTGCGCGCCTCGCGCACCGTCGCCTCGCCGGATGCGCGCCTGGCCCAGCCGGGCGAGACGGCCGCGGACGTGGCGCGGCGCGCCGCCGCCGACGTGGAACGCCTGTTCGCCGAGCGCGGCTCGAAGATCGCCGCCATCATCGTCGAGCCGCTGGTGCAGTGCGCGACCGGCATGGCAATGCACGATCCGCTGTACCTCAAGCTCGTGCGCGAATCCTGCGACCGCCATGGCGTGCACCTGATCCTCGACGAGATCGCGGTCGGTTGCGGCCGCACCGGCAGCTTCTTCGCCTGCGAGCAGGCCGGCGTGTGGCCGGACTTCCTGTGCCTGTCGAAAGGCATCAGCGGGGGCTACCTGCCGCTGTCGCTGGTGCTCTCGCGCGACGCGATCTACCAGGCCTTCTACAGCACGGACGTCACGCGCGGCTTCCTGCATTCGCACTCGTACACCGGCAATCCGCTGGCCTGCCGCGCGGCGCTGGCCACGCTGGCCATCTTCCGCGACGAGGACGTCCTGGCCCGCAACCGCGTGCGCGCCGCCAAGCTGGCCGAGGCCCTGCAGCCGCTCGCCACGCATGCGCGCGTGCGCCACTTCCGCCAGCGCGGCATGATCTTCGCGTTCGACGCCGTCGAGGACGATGCCGCCAAGGCGGCCACGTTCTCGCGCCGCTTCTTCACCGAGGCGCTGAAGAACGAACTGCTGCTGCGCCCTATCGGTCGCACCGTCTACCTCATGCCGCCCTATGTGCTGAACGACGAGGAGACGGCGTTGCTGGGCGAGCGCACCCACCGCACTTTCGAAGCCGTACTGGCGGACTGACCATGGATATCCTCGCCGCCATCAACCGCCAGCTGGACGATCTCGACGAACGCAGCCTCACGCGCCAGCGCCGCACGGTCGACACGCCCTGCGGTCCGCGCCTGATGGTGGACGGCCGTCCGATGCTGGCCTTTGCCAGCAACGACTATCTCGGTCTCGCGGCCCACCCGCGCGTGGTGGCCGCGCTGCACGAAGGGGCGGATCGGTATGGCGCCGGCGGCGGCGCCTCGCACCTGATCTCCGGCCACAGCCGCGCGCACGCCGCGCTGGAAGAGCGCCTCGGCAGCCTGTACGCGGACCACCTGGAAGACCCGCGCGCCCTCTATTTCAGCACTGGCTACATGGCCAACCTGGCCGTGCTGACCGCCCTCGGCGCGGATGCGGACGCCGTGATCTTCTCGGAAGAACTCAATCACGCCTCCCTCATCGACGGTGCGCGCCTGGCGCGCGCCAAGGTGGAGGTCTACCCGCACGCGGACCTCGACGCCCTGGCCGCCAAGCTCGCGTCCAGCAGCGCCGCCACCAAGATCGTGGCGACCGACAGCGTGTTCAGCATGGACGGCGACCTGGCGCCGCTGCCCCAGCTCCTCGACCTGTGCGAACGGCACGGCGCCTGGCTGGTGGTGGACGACGCCCACGGCTTCGGCCTGCTCGGCAAGCAGGGACACGGGGCGCTCGAACACTTCGCGCTGCGTTCGCGCCACCTGGTCTACGTCGGCACGCTGGGCAAGGCGGCCGGGGTGGGCGGCGCCTTTATCGCGGCGCACGCCAGCGTGATCGAATTCCTGGTGCAGCGCGCCCGCCCCTACATCTACACCACCGCCGCGCCGCCGGCCCTGGCGCACGCCCTGCTGGCGAGCCTGGACATCATCGGCAGCGACGAGGGCGCCTCGCGCCGCGCCCACCTGCACGCGCTGATCGCCCAGCTGCGCGATGGACTGTCCGTCGCTCCCGCGCAGGCGGGAACCCATGGCCAGCAGCATGGCCACAGCCAGCCGCCATCGATTCCCGCCTCCGCGGGAATGACCGAGACGCAGCGCTGGCTGCTGGCCGCGTCGGAAACGCCGATCCAGCCCGTCATCGTCGGCAGCAACGAGGAAGTGCTGCGCCTGGCCGCCGGCCTGTACGGCATGGGCCTGTGGGTGCCGGCGATCCGTCCGCCCACCGTCCCGGCCGGGACCGCGCGCCTGCGCATCACGCTCTCGGCCGCGCACACGCGCGAAGACGTGGCCCAGCTGATCGGTGCGCTGAACGAACTGGAACGGAGCTGACATGTGTCCCAACGATCCGCACGAACCCGTGACAGCGCCGGCGCCCGCACTGGCCGCGCAGGGCTTCCCCTCGCGCTTCGCCTGCTTCGTCACGGGCACCGATACCGAGATCGGCAAGACGCTGATTTCCGCCGCCATCCTGCACCAGCTGGTCCAGGCCGGCGTGCGCGCCTGCGGCATGAAGCCGGTGGCTGCCGGCGCCGAGCTGCGCGACGGGACGCTGCATAACGAGGACGCGGACATGCTGGCCGCCGCCGGCAACGTGTCCCTGCCGTCCGCCATCACCACGCCCTTCATGCTGCGCACCCCGGCCGCTCCCCATATCGCCGCCGCCATCGATGGCGTGCGCATCGGCCTGGTGCCGATCCTGGCCGCCTACGCCGAGGTGGCCGCGGCCGCCGATGCCGTGGTGATCGAAGGCGTGGGAGGCTTTCGGGTGCCGCTGAACGACGAGATCGACACCGCCGACCTCGCACGCGAACTCGGCCTGCCTGTTATCCTCGTGGTCGGCCTGCGGCTTGGCTGCATCAGCCACGCGCTGCTGACGGCGGAAGCCATCACCGAGCGCGGCCTGGTGATCGCCGGCTGGGTGGCCAACACGGTCGGCGACATGGAGTACGCCGACGAAAATATCGAAGCGCTGGCGGCGCGCATCCCGGCCCCGTTGCTGGGCCGCGTGCCGCGCCTCGACGAACCGACAGCCGCGCATGCGGCGTCCTACCTCGACCTCGCAAGCCTGCCCGGATGGCCGGCCAAGCGGGGCTGAAATCGAAAGACAAGGAAAAGCGATGTCCCAATCCGAAGCCGTGACCCTCCACCGCCCCGTCAAGCCGATCGGCCTGCCGCAGAATGCCACCTGGCCGCTGGCCGAGGTGCTGGCCCTGTTCGAGCTACCGTTCAACGACCTGCTGTTCCGCGCGCAGCAAGTGCACCGCGCGCACTGGCCGGACGGCGACGTGGAGCTGGCCACGCTCCTGTCCATCAAGACCGGCGGCTGCGAGGAGGACTGCGGCTACTGCCCTCAGGCCGCGCGCTACGACACCGGCGTGGAAGCGAAGAAGCTGCTCGACATCGACACCGTGCTGGATGCGGCGCGCGAAGCCAAGGCCCACGGCGCGACGCGCTTCTGCATGGGCGCCGCCTGGCGCAGCCCCAAAGAGCGCGACATGGAGAAGGTCGAGAACATGGTGCGCGAGGTGAAGGCGCTGGGCCTGGAAACCTGCGCCACCCTCGGCATGCTGGAGGCGGAACAGGCCCAGCGCCTCAAGGATGCTGGCCTGGACTACTACAACCACAACATCGACACCGCGCCCGAGTTCTACGGCAACGTGATTTCGACCCGCGAGTACCAGGACCGCCTGGACACCCTGGGCCGCGTGCGCGAAGCGGGCCTCAAGGTCTGCTGCGGCGGCATCGTCGGCATGGGCGAGACGCGCGAGCACCGCGCCGGCATGCTGGCCCAGCTGGCCAACATGAACCCGTATCCGGAATCGGTGCCGATCAACCACCTGGTGCAAGTGGAAGGCACGCCACTGCACGGCATGGACCGCCTCGACCCGCTGGAATTCGTCCGCACCATCGCCGTCGCCCGCATCACCATGCCGAAAGCGCGCGTGCGCCTGTCCGCCGGCCGCCGCGAGTTGGGGGAGGCCGTGCAAGCGATGTGCTTCCTGGCCGGCGCCAACTCGATCTTCTACGGCGACAAGCTGCTCACCACCGCCAACCCGGAAGCGGACGACGACCGCGCCCTGCTGGCCAAGCTGGGCCTGCGCACGCGCTCGGCCACGCTGGAATCGGCGCCGAAAGAGCGCTGCGGCTGCTAATCAAAAAAACGATAAGACAGGAATCCCAGGACCATGTTCAAGAAAATCCTCATCGCCAACCGGGGCGAAATCGCCTGCCGCGTGGCCGCGACCGCGCGCCGCATGGGCATCAAGACCGTCGCCGTGTATTCCGAAGCCGACGCGAATGCCAAGCATGTGGCGGTATGCGATGAGGCGATCCTGCTCGGCCCCGCGCCCGCCAAGGAAAGCTACCTGTGCGGCGACAAGATCATCGCCGCGGCCCTGGCCACTGGCGCGGAGGCGGTCCATCCCGGCTACGGCTTCCTGTCCGAGAACGCGGAATTCGCCGAAGCCTGCGAGCAGGCCGGCCTGGTCTTCATCGGCCCGCCGGGCTCCTCGATGCGCGCGATGGGCTCCAAGTCCGCCGCCAAGCAGCTGATGGAGACGGCCAACGTGCCGCTGGTCCCGGGCTACCACGGCGACAATCAGGATCCCGGCTTCCTGCAGCACGAGGCCGACCGCATCGGCTACCCGGTCCTGCTCAAGGCCAGCGCCGGCGGCGGCGGCAAGGGCATGCGCGTGGTCGAGAAGGCCGAGGATTTCAAGGCCGCCCTGGCGTCCTGCAAGCGCGAGGCGATCAGCTCCTTCGGTGACGACAAGGTCCTGGCCGAAAAATACCTGACCCGCCCGCGCCACATCGAGATCCAGGTGTTCGCGGACAAGCACGGCAACTGCGTCTACCTGCACGAACGCGACTGCTCCGTGCAGCGCCGCCACCAGAAGGTGCTGGAAGAAGCCCCTGCGCCGGGCATGACCCCTGAGCGCCGCCGCGCAATGGGCGAAGCGGCGGTGGCCGCCGCCAAGGCCGTCGGCTACGTCGGCGCGGGCACGGTGGAATTCATCGCCAACCAGGACGGCACGTTCTACTTCATGGAGATGAACACCCGCCTGCAGGTGGAGCATCCGGTCACCGAGATGATCACCGGGACCGACCTGGTGGAGTGGCAGTTGCGCGTGGCCGCCGGCCAGCCGCTGCCCAAGACCCAGGACGAACTGGCGATCCACGGCCACGCCATCGAGGCGCGCGTCTACGCCGAGAATCCGGAGAAGGGCTTCCTGCCGTCGATCGGCACGCTGCGCCACATGGGCACGCCGGACGCCGTCAACTTCGAACTGGGCGGCACGCCCGGCGTGGCGCCGGCCGGCGTGCGCATCGATTCCGGCGTGCGCGAGGGCGACGCCATCTCGCCGTTCTACGACCCGATGATCGCCAAGCTGATCGTCTGGGGCGCGGACCGCAACCAGGCGCTGGCCCGCCTGTCGCAGGCGCTGGCCGAGTTCCAGATCGTCGGCCTGGCCACCAACATCGGCTTCCTGCAGCGCGTGGTGCAGGGTGACGCCTTCGCCAACGCGGACCTGGACACGGGCCTCATCGAACGCAACAATGCCACCCTGTTCCCCTCGCCGAAGGCCGCGCCGGCCGGCGCCGTAGCGCTGGCCGCCATCGCCCTGATCGAGCAGGAGAAGGCCGCATCGGCCGCCGTCGCGCCGAATCCGGCCGACCCGTGGGGCACCGCGCGCGGCTGGCGCCTGAACAGCGCCTATGCGCGCCAGCTGCGCTTCCACGACGAACACACCACCTACGATATCAAGGTCACCTACGGCACGCGCGGCTGGACGCTGTCCGTCGGCGGCATGGACCTGCCGATGGCGGTCACCGCGCGCCAGGGCGCCGAGTACCAGATCAAGCTGGGCGAGACGTCGATCCACGCCACCGTGCGCCGCGACGACGACCTGTTCCACGTATTCACGAGCGGACGCCACTTCGCGCTGGCCTACGAAGACCCGATGGCCCACGTGGGCGAGCACGACGCCGCCGGCGGACGCCTGACCGCGCCGATGCCGGGCAAGGTGGTCGCCGTCATGGCGGCCAAGGGCGAGTCGGTCAAGAAGGGCGCGCCGCTGGTCATCATGGAAGCGATGAAGATGGAGCACACGATCTCCGCGCCGTCCGACGGCGTGGTGGAGGACGTGCTGTACCAGGTCGGCGACCAGGTCGCGGACGGCGCGCCGCTGCTGGCCTTCCAGGCCGCCGCGTAAGGAGCCTCTCATGCGCATCCTACTGCACCGCGCCGACGGCAACACCGCCCCGTGGATCGAAGACTTCGCGGCCGCGCTGCCGGAAGCGGAAGTCGTCGTGTGGAAGGAGGGCGCGGCGCAGCCCCAGTGCGACTACGCCGTGCTCTGGCAGCCGCCGGAATCCATGCTGCCCGCGCTGCAGCAGGTCAAGGCCATCTTCAGCACCGGCGCGGGCGTGGACGGCATCATGAAATTCATCGGCCGCCTGCCGGACGTGCCCGTCGTGCGCCTCGCGGACGTGGGCATGGCGATCCAGATGGCCGAATATGCGGCCCATGCCACGCTGCGCTATTACCGCCGCTTCGACGAATACGAGGAGCAGCAGCGCGCCGGCGTGTGGAAGGAGCTTGCGCAGCACCGGCGCGAGGACTTCACCGTGGGCGTGCTCGGCATGGGCGTGCTCGGCGCGCGCGTGGTGGACGCGATGCGCCACTTCGGCTTCCCGCTGCGCTCCTGGAACCGCTCGCGCAGGAACGTCGAGGGCGTGCAGAGCTTCGCCGGACGCGAGGAACTGGACGCCTTCCTGGCCGGGACGCGGGTGCTGGTCTGCATGCTGCCGCTGACGGCGGAAACGGCCGATATCCTGAACCGCGCGACGCTGTCCAAGCTGCCGCGGGGCGCCTACGTCATCAACGTGGCGCGCGGCGCGCAGATCGTCGAGGAAGACCTGCTGGCGCTGGTGCGCTCCGGGCATATCGCGGGCGCCACGCTGGACGTGTTCCGCACCGAACCGCTACCGGCCGGGCATCCGTTCTGGACCGAACCGCGCATCACCGTCACGCCGCACATCTCCGCCCTGACCCTGCGCACCGAAAGCATTTATCAGATGGCGGAGAAGATGCGCGCGCTGGAACGCAACGAACCGGTCGCCGACGTGGTGGACCGCACGAGAGGATACTGACATGAACGCACTGCCGAACAAGGTCAAGCTGGTCGAAGTCGGCCCGCGCGACGGGCTGCAGAACGAGAAGGAATCGGTGCCGGCCGACGTCAAGGTGCAGCTGGTGGACATGCTGACCGCCGCCGGCTTCGCCAACATCGAGGCCGCGTCCTTCGTCTCGCCCAAGTGGGTCCCGCAGATGGAGACCTCGGCCGAAGTCATGTCCCGCATCGCGCGCCGCGCCGGGATCATCTATTCCGCCCTCACGCCCAACATGAAGGGCTTCGAGGCGGCGCTGGCGGCCAGGGCGGACGAGGTGGTGATCTTCGGCTCCGCGTCGGAAGCCTTCTCGCAGCGGAACATCAACTGTTCGATCGCCGAGTCCATTGCGCGCTTCGAGCCGGTGGCGCAGGCCGCCAAGCAGCACGGCATCCGCCTGCGCGGTTCGATCAGCTGCTCGTTCGGCTGCCCCTACCAGGGCGAAGTGCCGCTCGAGGCGGTGGCCGACGTGGTGGCGCGCATGCGCGACCTGGGCTGCGACGAAATCGACATCGCCGACACCATCGGCGTGTCCACCCCGCGCAAGACGCAGGCCGTGATGGAGACGGCGGCGCGCGCCTTCCACCTGGAGCGCATCGCCGGCCACTTCCACGACACGTACGGCCAGGCGCTGGCCAACATCTACGCCAGCCTGGAAATGGGCGTGGCCATCTTCCACGCCAGCGTGGCCGGCCTGGGCGGCTGCCCGTACGCCAAGGGCGCGACCGGCAACGTCGCCACCGAGGACGTGGTGTACATGCTCAATGGCCTCGGCATCGACACCGGCGTGGACCTGGACCGGGTGGTCGACGCCGGCCAGTTCATCTCCGCCCACCTCGGCCGCAAGGCCGTCAGCCGCGCCGGCAACGCCATCGCCGCGAAGCGCCAGGGCTAGCCGTCATCCCCGCGAACGCGGGGACCCCTGCGCATAGGAAGGTGGCGAGCGCCTCGCGCCAGAGGCCACGCCCAGGGGGCGCCGAATCCGGGAGCTCAAGCGGAAAGGTCTTTATCTATCGTCTTCCCGGCGATACGGACGTTCTTCAGCCTTAGCCCCTTGACGTTGTACAGATACCAGGGCGCAGCCCGGTTGGCGGGCGTGCCGAAGTCGCAGTCCGTGATCGTCACGTTCGACACCGGCAGCACCGGCGGCCGTGGCGACGGGCCGTTATAGTCCGACGCCACGGGCCCCAGCACCACGATCGCCTGGTAGCAGGAGACCTTCTGGCCGTCCTTCTCCACATTCCCCACCGTGACGTTCGAGATGTGAATGTCGTGCACTTCGGGCGGACGCACACGCACCGTGTCCGCCACCGGCGCGTAGTCGCAGTCGAAGGTCACGATGCCCCCACCCGCGGTGGCCACGGTACGCGAAGCAATCGGCGAGCCGGGCAGGGAGGCGTAGAAGCCAGGCGTGGTACGCACACCATTCGGAATCTTCACGTTACGCACGTAGAAGTGGCGCAGGAAGCCGCCCCGGTTCATGTTGGTCTTGAGCCGGATCGCGATGTCGAGCGGGCTGGTTTGCCAGTTGCGGTTTTCGAAGACCAGGTTCTGCGCGTAGACGTACTGGATGCCGCCCGCCATCTCGCTGCCGAGGGTAACGCCCCCATGGCCGCTCTGCATCGTGCAGTCCTGGATCACGATGTGCTGCGACGGGCCGTACTGCGTGTCGCGGTTCTTGCCCGCCTTGATCGCGATGCAGTCGTCGCCCGTGTTGAAGGTGCACTGGTCGACCAGCACGTGATCGCAGGCCTCGGGATCGAAGCCATCGCTGTTCGGCCCCATGCTGTTCGCATAGACCTTGCGGATCACGATGTCCTTGCAGTTGACCGGATGATGCTGCCAGAACGGCGCATGATTGATCTGGTAGCCCTGCAGCAGCACGCCGGCGCAGCCGATCAGTTGCACCATGGGCGGCCGCAGCTGGTGGCCCAGGCCGAACACTCGCTGCTCCAGCGGCACGCCGGCCTCGGACAGGGCCGGCAGGTAGGCGACGTCGGCGCGCCAGGTGTCGCCTTCGCCGACGATGCGGCGGATCTGGGCCTCGGACAAACCGGCCGC
>DASRUW010000513.1:0-2255 GCA_035655255.1 Telluria sp.
GATTGCGCACGAAGCCCGGCGGCAGCGGCTGGCCGCAGTGCTCGCAATAGCCGGTCTCGGGGTGCATGGGGCAGGATTCGTCGCGCAAGGGTAAGGCTCTGTCAATACGCCGTCAATCCGGCAGTGTGCCAGAGCCGAGGCTTTTTGGGAAACATGTAGCGTACACAATGCCTCCCTTTGCCGTTGTTACAGAATGTATCTACGCCGCTTCCAGCTTGGCCAGATCGGTGTCCGAGAGCGGTCCCGTGCCGCTGTAGCGGTCGAGGTAAAGGTAGATCACGGGTGTGATGTAGAGCGTGATCACCTGCGAGAACACCAAGCCGCCCACCACCGCCAGGCCGAGCGGCTGGCGCAGTTCCGCGCCCGCCCCCAGGCCAAGGGCGATCGGCAGCGCGCCCATCATCGCCGCCAGGGTCGTCATCAGGATCGGCCGGAAGCGCAGGATGCAGGCCTCGCGGATGGCGGCGGCCGGCGCCATGCCCTGCTCGCGCTGGGCCGCCAGGGCGAAGTCGATCATCATGATCGCGTTCTTCTTCACGATCCCGATCAGCATCAGGATGCCGATGATGGCGATCATGGTCAGGTCCAGGCCGAACAGGCGCAGCGTCAGCAGCGCCCCCACGGCAGCCGAAGGCAGGCCGGCCAGGATCGTCAGCGGATGGATATAGCTTTCGTACAGCACGCCGAGCAGCACGTAGATCACGCCCAGCGCCGCCACGATCAGGATCACCTGCGACGACTGCGAGTCCTGGAACACGGCCGCGTCGCCGCCGTACTTGGTGATGATCGAGGGCGGCAGCTTCATGGCGCGGCCCATCTGCTCGATATGCTCGGTGGCCTGGCCCAGCGGCGCGTCCGGAGCGAGGTTGAAGGAGATCGTGATCGCCTGCAGCTGCCCCTGGTGGTTGACGGCGGTCGGGCCGAGCGTGCGTTCGACCGTGGCGAAGCTGGACAGGCGCACCAGCTGCCCCAGCTTGCTGCGCACCGGGATGCGCAGCACGGCGTCGTCGAACTGGCGGTCTTCCTCGGCCGCCTCCAGGATCACGGCGTAGCTGGCGGCCGAGGAGTAGATGGTCGAGACCTGGCGCTCGCCGAAGGACGCGTACAGCGCCGTGCGCACGTCCGCCAGCTGCACGCCAAGGAGGTTGGCCTTGTCGCGGTCGATGCGCAAGGTGGCTTGCAGGCCGCGGTTCTGCGAGTCGCTGGTCACGTCGCGGAACAGCGGGTCGGCGCGCATCTTTTCCATGAACTGGTTGGCCCAGTTGGACAGCGCGTCGGGGCTGACGCTTTGCAGCGTGTATTGGTAGCGGCTCTTGGACGGACGCCCGCCCAGCTGCAGGTTCTGGATCGGGCTGAAGAACACCTGCACGCCGGCCACACCGTGCGTGGCCTTGCGCAGGCTGTCGACCACCTGCGGCATCCTGGCTCTTTGCGCGGCGGGTTTGAGCACCAGGAACATGCGGCCGGTGTTGCCGCCGCCGGTGAACGAGGTCACGTCCTGCACGTTGGGATCGGCCTGGATGATGGTCGCCACCTCCATCTGCTTCTTCAGCATGGCGGCGGTGGAGATGTCCTCGGCCGCTTCCACCGTCACGCGGATCTGGCCGATGTCCTCTTCGGGGAAGAAGCCCTTGGGGATGGTCACGTACAGCGCCACGGTCAGCACGAAGGTGCCGATCGCGATCAGCAGCACGATGAAGCGGTGCGCCAGCGCCACGTCCAGCGTGCGCGCGTACAGGTCGCGGGTGCGGGCGAACAGGCGTTCGAAGTGCTTGCCGATCAGCGTCGTCTCGCCCATCGCATCGTGCGCGTGGTCGGGCAGCAGGCGGCTGGCCATCATCGGCACCAGCGTCAGCGACACCAGGGCGGAGACGAGAATGGAGAGCGACACCACCACGGCGAACTCGTGGAACAGCAGGCCGATCACGCCCGGCATGAAAAAGATCGGGATGAACACGGCCACCAGCGAGATCGAGATCGACACGATGGTGAAGCCCATCTCGCGCGAGCCCGACAAGGCGGCGCGCAACGGCTTCTGGCCCATCTCGATGTGGCGCACGATGTTCTCGAGGACCACGATAGCGTCGTCCACCACCAGGCCGACGGCCAGGGTGATGCCGAGCAGGGAGACGTTGTCCAGCGAGTAGCCGAACCAGTACAGCAGCGCCAGCGCGCCGAGCAGCGAGATCGGCATCGTCACGGCCGGAATGAAGGTGGCCGCCACGCGGTGCAGGAACAGGAAGATCACCAGCACC
>DASRUW010000514.1:0-2811 GCA_035655255.1 Telluria sp.
GCCGGCCGCAGCTTCGCCGCCGACGGCATCGTGTTCGACCAGGTGATCGTATCCGGCCTGCCGCGCACCGTCGAAACGGCCCAGCGCGTGCTGGCGGAAACCGGGCAGGACATCGGCCTGACCGTCTGGCCGGAACTGGAAGAGATCCGCGGCGGCCGCCTGTCCGCGATTCCCGACGCGGAGCTGCACGCCGCCTTCACCGGCGTGTTCGCCGGCGCCGTGGCGGAACACACCCGCTTCCTGGGCGGCGAATCGGTGGGCGAACTGCTCGACCGCGTCCTGCCCGCCATGGACCGCCTGGTCGCCGATGCGGATTGGGACACGAGCCTGCTCGTGCTGCATGGCGGCGTCAACCGCGCCATTCTTTCGCGTGCCCTGACCGGCCAGCGCATGTTCCTGGGCGGGCTGTCGCAGACCGCCGGCTGCATCAACGCGCTGGACGTCGGCCCGCAGGACTGGGTGGTCCGCTTCACCAATTTCTGCCCGCCCACGCCGCTCCAGCCGAACAACCGCTCCACCACCATGGAGGCGCTCTACGAGCAGTACGTGAAATCGCGCCGCGCATAGAAAAGTACGATCGTTCGAATTTTGCGCTAGAATCCAACGGTCAACCAGCAAGGAGGGCCGATGTACGAAGAGATGATGGGGACCAAGCCGGTCTCCGAACGGCAGCGCTTCGACGCCGCGGCGCTGGACGGGTGGCTCGCGGACCGCATTCCCGGCTACCGTCCCGGCCAGCTGCAGGTCGCCCAATTCAAGGGCGGCCAATCCAACCCGACCTTCCTGCTCGACGCGCAGGGCCAGCGCTACGTGCTGCGTACCAAGCCTGGCCCCGCCGCCAAGCTGCTGCCCTCGGCCCACGCCATCGACCGCGAATACCGCGTGATGGATGCCCTACACGGCGCCGGCTTTCCCGCTCCCCGCCAGTACGCCCTGTGCACGGACGAAGCCGTGATCGGCCGCGCCTTCTACGTGATGGAGTACGTCGCGGGCCGCGTGCTGTGGGACCAGTCCCTGCCCGGCATGACGCCGCTCGAACGCGCCGCCATCTACGACGAGATGAACCGGGTGATCGCGCAGCTGCACACCACCGATTACGCCGCCATCGGCCTGGCCGACTACGGCAAGCCGGGCAACTACTTCGCGCGCCAGATCGAGCGCTGGACCAAGCAGTACCTGGCGTCCGCCACCGAAACGATCGAAGCGATGGACCGCCTGATCGAATGGCTGCCCCGGCACATTCCGCCCGGCGACGACACGAGTATCGTCCATGGCGACTTCCGCATGGATAACATGATCTTCCACCCGAACGAGCCGCGCATCCTCGCCGTGCTGGACTGGGAGCTGTCCACGCTTGGCCATCCGGCCGCGGACTTCTCCTACCACTGCATGAGCTGGCATATTCCGCCGGGGCAGTTCCGCGGCATCGCCGGGCTGGACCTGAAGGCGCTCGGCATCCCCAGCCAGGACGCCTACGTGGCCCGCTACAGCGAGCGCACCGGCAAGACCATCCGCGCCGAGGACTTCAACTTCTACCTGGCCTATAACCTGTTCCGCCTGGCCGGGATCATGCAGGGCATCATGAAGCGCTACGTGGACGGCACCGCGTCCAGCGCCCAGGCCCTGGAGAACGGCAAGGCCGCCCGCCCGATGGCCGAACTCGGCTGGCGCTACGCCCAGGGCAACTAACGGACAAGGCAACCATGGACTTCGACTACTCCCCGCGCTGCCAGGAACTGCGGGCGCGCCTGCTCGCCTTCATGGACGAGCACATCTACCCCAACGAAGCGGCCTTCAACGAGGAAGTGGCGCGCAACGGCCGCGAGCGCGGCGACCGCTGGATTCCCACCGAGCTGATCGAACGGCTGAAGCCCCTGGCGCGCGCGGCGGGCCTGTGGAACCTGTTCCTGCCCCGCTCCGAACGCGCGCCGGAAGGCCTGTCCAATCTCGATTACGCGCCGCTGTGCGAGATCATGGGCCGCGTGTGGTGGGCGCCCGAGGTCTTCAACTGCAACGCGCCCGACACCGTCAACATGGAGACCCTGGAACGCTACGCCACCGAGGAGCAGAAGAACGCCTGGCTGGAGCCGCTGCTGCGCGGCGAGATCCGCTCCGCCTTCGCCATGACGGAACCGGATGTCGCTTCCTCCGACGCCACCAACATCGCCACCCGCATCGAGCGCGACGGCGACGACTATGTCATCAACGGCCACAAATGGTGGATCTCCGGGGCGGGCGATCCGCGCTGCCGCATCTTCATCCTGATGGGGAAGACCGATCCGGAGGCCGCGCGCCACCGCCAGCAGTCGATGATCCTGGTGCCGGCCGCCACGCCCGGCATCACCATCCGCCGCCCGCTGCCGGTGTTCGGCTATGACGACGCACCGCACGGCCATTGCGAGATCCTGTTCGAGAACGTGCGGGTGCCGGCTTCGAACATCCTGCTCGGCGAAGGGCGCGGCTTCGAAATCGCCCAAGGCCGCCTGGGGCCGGGCCGCATCCACCACTGCATGCGCGCCATCGGCGTGGCCGAGCGCGCGCTGGAGCTGATGTGCAAGCGGCTCGATAGCCGGGTCGCCTTCGGCCGCAAGATCTCCGAACAGGGCGTCTGGCGCGAGCGCATCGCCGAGTCGCGCATCCGCATCGACACCGCGCGGCTGCTGACGCTGAAGGCCGCGTACATGATGGACACGGTCGGCAACAAGGGCGCGCAGGCGGAGATCGCGATGATCAAGGTGCTGGCACCGACGGTGACGCAGCAGGTACTCGACTGGGCCATCCAGGCCTACGGCGCGGCCGGCGTCTCGGACG
>DASRUW010000515.1:0-2010 GCA_035655255.1 Telluria sp.
AGCGCGTGACCCTGATGTGGGCATCGGCCAACCGCGACGAAGCGGTGTTCGCCGATCCGGAACAATTCCGACTCGACCGCGACCCTTCGCAAAATCTCCTGTACGGCGCCGGTATCCACGTCTGCCCAGGCGCGCCCCTGGCACGCCTGGAACTGCGCGTCCTGGTCGAGGAGCTCCTGCGCCGCACCACCCGCATCTCCGCCGTGCCGGGCGAGGCAGCCGTGAACGCCGTGTATCCGGCGAGCGGCTTCCTCGCGCTGCCGCTGTGGATCGAGCGCGGCGCCCCATAAACCACAGCAAGTCAAATCCCTAGATGTTGTGTGGTCTTAAAGATGCATTTTAAATGTATCTTATGATAGAGTAGCGACATGCAAGCACTGGACTTGTGAACGACGAAACCTGAGGAATGCAAATGAAATCCGAAACCCTGTCCCTGTCGGGCGCGCTGGACGAAGCCGGCGCAATGACCGTAGCCCGTGTCCTGAATGATGTCCGCGGCGTCAGCAAAGTGGCCATCGCCAGCGCCGACGCGAAGATCGCGATCGACTTCGATGCGGACGTCACTTCGCTGCAGGAACTGCGCACGATCCTGACGCGCGCCGGTGTCCCCCTGAAGAAGGTGGCGCATGGCACCGAGGGCTCCTGCTGCGGCAGCTGCGGCGGCTGATTCCGTCCGAACGGTGATCCCAGTTTGCCTGGGATTTTTTTACCGCGTTTATAGGACCGGATTGGTGCTATTTACGATCCTGGCACAAGACCCATGCTAAGACTGAGCAAGATGGCCGATTACGGCACCGTGGTGCTGACCTCGATGGTCGACCAGCCGGAGCGCAGCCGCAGCGCGGCGGAGATCGCCGCCGCGATCCAGGTGCCGGCCCCCACCGTCAGCAAGATCCTCAAGACGCTGGCGCGCGGTGGGCTGGTGACTTCACTGCGCGGCGCCAAGGGCGGCTACCTGCTTGCGCGTCCGCCGGCACGGATCTCGATGGCGGACATCATCCACGCCATGGACGGTCCGATCGGCATGACGGAGTGCAGCGTCACGCCGGGCCTGTGCGTGCAGGAGAAAGCCTGCGCGGTGCGCGCCAACTGGCAGCGCATCAACCGCGCCGTGCTCGGCGTGCTGCAGGCCATGTCGCTCGAACAGATGGTGCAGCCCATGGCGCAGCCGGTCGACATCAGCGCGCTGGGCACACAGCGTCAATCGAGGAAATAGGAGGCATCATGCTTGACACAGCGAGCCCATTGGACGACCTGATCGGCGGCGACTACCAGCACGGCTTCGTCACCGACGTGGAAGCCGATACCGTGCCGCGCGGCCTGTCGGAAGAGACGATCCGCATGATCTCGGCGCGCAAGAACGAGCCGCCCTTCATGCTCGAATGGCGCCTGAAGGCGTATCGCCACTGGCTGACCATGACCGAGCCGGACTGGCAGATGGCGAAGTACCCGCCGATCGACTACCAGGCCATCATCTACTATTCGGCGCCGAAGTCGCTCAAGGACCGGCCGAAGAGCCTGGACGAGGTCGACCCGGAACTGCTGCGCACCTACGAAAAGCTGGGCGTGCCGCTGCACGAGCGCGAACGGCTGGCCGGCGTCGCCGTCGATGCGGTATTCGACAGCGTCTCGGTGGGGACCACCTACAAGGACAAGCTGGCCGAATTGGGCATCATCTTCTGCTCCTTCTCGGAGGCGGTGCGGGAGCATCCGGAGCTGGTGCAACAATATCTCGGCTCGGTCGTGCCGGCCGCGGACAACTTCTTCGCCGCGCTCAATTCCGCGGTGTTCACCGACGGCTCGTTCTGCTACATCCCGCCGGGCGTGCGCTGCCCGATGGAGCTGTCGACCTACTTCCGCATCAACGCCAAGGACACCGGCCAGTTCGAGCGCACCCTGATCATCGCCGACAAGGGCGCCTACTGCTCTTATCTCGAGGGCTGCACGGCCCCGATGCGCGATGAGAACCAGCTGCACGCGGCGGTGGTCGAGCTCGTCCTGTTGGACGAC
>DASRUW010000516.1:0-6132 GCA_035655255.1 Telluria sp.
ATGCTACAGGATCTCGACGCCCGCGGCGGCCATCCCGCCGGGGGCGGCGACGTCCTCAAGGCGGTGCCGGTGCCGGAGCGCCGCGGAGCGCGCCCCGTGCTGATTGGCGTGGCCGTGCTGGCGGCCGTGCTGCTGGCGGCCGCTGCGTACTTCGGTCTGCGTTACTGGCAAGCCCGCGGATCCGTCGTGCCCCGGACTTCCGGCCAGGCGGTGGCGCCGGCGGCACCGCAGCGCGCGGCGCGCAATTCCGTGCAGGAGCCGATCCCCGTCAGGGAGGAGGCGGTACGTGCGAGCATACCGGTCCCGGCTCCGAAGAAGCCGGCCCCGGATCGTGCGGTGGCGCCTGCGCCAGGCCCGGCCGCGCCGCCCGTCCAAGCCGCGCCGCCCGTTCAAGCCGCGCCGCCTGCAAAAGGCGCGCCGCCCTTGGCGCCTGTGGCGGCGGATCCGGGCGCCAAGCCGGCCGCGGTTGCCCCGCGCGCGCCCGCCAAGCGCAACGCGCCGGGCGCGTCCGCCGTCAAGAGCAGCGCCGAGCCCGCGGCACAGGGACGGGACATGAACCCGGCGCAGCGCGCCGAAAGCCTGTACAGCAAGGCCAATGCCGTGCTCGAAGAGGGCCGGGTGACGGAGGCCATCTCCGACCTTGAACAGGCGCTGCAGGCCGATCCGCGCCATGACGCGGCGCGCCAGACCCTAGTGCGGCTCCTGATCGAGGCCAAGCGTGCGGCCGAAGCGATCCAGGTGCTCCAGGTCGGACTCACGCTCGACCCGCGGCAGCCGGGAATGGCGATGCTGCTGGCACGCTTGCAGATCGATTTCGGTGGCACCGGTATCGAGGTGCTGATGCGCACGCTGCCCTACGCGGCCGGCAATCCGGAGTACCACGCCTTCCTCGCCGGCGCCTTGCAGCGCGCCCAGCGCCAGCGCGAGGCGATCGAACAGTACCAGGCTGCGCTGCGCGCGGTGCCGGGCAATGGCCTCTGGTGGATGGGTCTGGGTCTGTCCCTGCAGGCCGAAAAGCGGAATGCGGAAGCGGTTGACGCGTACGCGCATGCACTGGCGGCAGGAAACCTGTCGACTGATCTGCGGGAATTCGTGGAACGCCGCCTGGATCAGGTCAAGCGCTGAAGCTGCACGCTCAGACGGCCGCCGCCTCGCCCCACACCTGCTTCATCGAGAAGCGCACTCCGGCCTGGTCCTCGTGCAGGGCTTCGGCCACGGCGCAGCCGCTCTCGCCGGAGCGGCGCTGCTGGCCCCCGGGTAGCGGCGCGCCCTGGCCGTCGCGCAGCACCTGCACCAGCACGTCGCCGGCGTCATCCAGCCGCCTGGTCACCACGCCGACTTCACCGTTCTCCAGCCGCACCAGCGCGCCGGGCGGAAAGCGGCCGATCTGCTGGGCCGCGCAGCGCACCAGTTCCGGATCCGGTTCCACCTTGGCCAGCAGGGCCAGCGCGGCTTCGGGCGTCATCGAACGCCGGTAGTTGCGGGCCGAGACGCAGCTGCAGTAGCGGTCCGCCAGCCCGATCAGGCGCGCGTTGCGCGGCACGCCCGGTTCGTCGGGATTGGCATGATGCAGCAGCACGTATTCCAGCCAGCGCGGGTCCTGCACGCCGGCCGCCTGCAGCAGTTCCATCCCTTCGCGCGGATGGCGCGCGATCAGCGCCCGGTCTTCGGCCGACAGGCTGCCGTCGGCCGTAATGAAGCGTTCCGGCTGGCGCAGCATGCTGGCGTTCATGGTGAGGGCGGCGGCGGCGACGGCCGTCACGTCGTCCGGCGTGGCGCCGAGAGCGCGCGCGAGGAGGGCGGCCACGATGGCCGTTTCAACGCAATGGCGCACCGGGTAGGTGCCCGCGATCTGGTTCAGGTAGATGGCCGCGAGCGCGACGTTCGGCGCCCGCTCCACGGATGCGACGGTGTCTTCGGCCAGGGCGCGCAGTTCGAGGTCGGGGCCGGGGCGCGATCCCAGTTCGGCCAGGGTGCGCTCGAGGCGGCGGCTCACCTGGTTCAAGGCGCGCAGCACGGAGTCGATGCCGGCGGTGGTGTCCATCTTGTCGTTATCCCTACAGTTTGGCGAGCCGCTCCAGCGCCCGGTGCAAGGTGGCGTCCTCTTTCGCGAAGCAGAAGCGGACGATGCCAGATTCCTGCGCCGTGCCGTAGAAGGCCGACACCGGAATCGCGGCGACCTTGATTTCGGTGGTCAGCCAGGCGGCGAATTCCGATTCCAGTATAGGCGATATCGCGTCGTAGCGAACGCATTGGAAGTAGGTGCCGTCGGCTGGCAGCAACGTAAAGCGGCTGCCGGCCAGGCCCGCGCGGAACAGGTCGCGCTTGCGCTGGTAAAAGGCGGGCAGGTCGAGGTAGGGCGCCGGGTCGGCCATGTAGCGCGCGATGCCGTACTGGGCCGGCGTATTCACGGTGAACACGTTGTACTGGTGGACCTTGCGGAACTCCGCCATCAGCGCAGCCGGCGCCGCGACATAGCCGACCTTCCAGCCGGTGACATGGTAGGTCTTGCCGAAGCTCGAGACCACGAACGCGCGCTCGGCCAGTTCGGGATAGCGGCACAGCGACTCGTGGCGCTGGCCGTCGAAGACCATGTGCTCGTAGACCTCGTCCGACAGCAGCAGGATATCGGTGCCGCGCACGATGTCGGCCAGCGCGCGCAGGTCCGCCGCGCGCAGGATGGTGCCGGTCGGGTTGTGCGGCGTGTTCACGATCAGGAGGCGGGTGCGCGGGCTGACGGCCGCCGCCACGCGCTGCCAGTTCACGCGGTAGCCGTCTTCCCCGACTTCCATCGCCACCGGGACCACGCTGCCGCCGGCCAGGGCGATCGCCGGCGCGTAGCTGTCGTAGGCCGGCTCGATCACGATCACCTCGTCGCCCGGATGGACGCAGCACAGGATGGCCGTGGTCTGCGCCTGGGTGGCGCCGGCGGTCACGGTCAGCTCCGTGTCGGCCTCGTAGCGGGCGCCATACAGCGCTTCGATCTTGGCGGCGATGGCGGCGCGCAGCGGCGGCACGCCGGCCATGGGCGGGTACTGGTTGTGCCCCTCGTGCATGGCGGCGGTCACCGCGTCCAGCAGGGCCGGGTCGCAATCGAAATCGGGGAAACCCTGGCCCAGGTTGACGGCGCCGTGTTGGGCGGCCAGGGCGGACATGCGGGTGAAGATGGTGGTGCCGACGGCGGGCAGGCGGGAAGGCAGGGCGGGAGTACTCATGCGGTTATTCTAGCCGACCGCCTGCGCCTTCACCCAAGCCTCGGGCTGCATGATCTGGAACAGGCCGGCCTGCGCCACCTTGCGCGCCAGTTTGAGCAGGGCTTTGTCCTTGGTGATGAGGACGGAGGCGCCGGCGTCGCGCGCGAGCTCCATGAATTTCTGGTCGTCGCGGTCGGTGCACACGGGCAGGCGCACCGGCTTGGCCGGCGGCGCCACCACGGCGATCAGGGCGTCGAAGCGGGCCGCGGCAGCGGGACGCGTGGCCTCGGTCAGGGGCAGGTGCTCGTAGTGCAGCACGGCGAGGTACTCGTCGCGGCAGTTGGCGCGGGTGACGGCGCGCAGGCGCCCGCTCTCCAGCGCCGCGCGCAGGAGCGCCCAGCGCGGATCGTCGAACACGAACAGGTCGAGGCAGACATTGGTGTCCAGCACGATTGCCGGGGCAGCGGGTATGATGTCGGTCTTTGTGTCGTCCATTGCTTCGTTCTGTATGCTGATTGTCCTGTCGCCCGCCAAGTCGCTCGACTTCGAAACGCCTCCTGCCACCGCACTGCGCACCGTGCCCGACCATCTTCCCCGTTCGGCCGAGTTGATCGGGCATCTGCGCCGCTTTTCGCCGCCGGAACTGGCTTCGCTGATGGACCTGTCGGACACGCTGTCGTCGCTCAACGTCGGGCGCTACGCGGCATGGACCGGCAAACCGGACGAGGGCAAGGCGGCGGTCCTCGCGTTCGACGGCGACGTCTACGACGGGCTCGATGCGCGCAGCCTCAAGCCGAAGCATCACGACTATCTGCAGCGGCAGGTGCGCATTCTGTCCGGCCTGTACGGCATCCTGCGCCCCTTCGACGCCATCGAGCCGCACCGGCTGGAAATGGGAACGCGCCTGGCCAACGCCGCCGGCAAGGATCTCTATGCTTTCTGGGGCGAGACCCAGACCCGCGCGCTCAACGCGCTGGCTGAGGAGACCGGCGCCGCGGCCCTGGTCAATCTGGCGTCCGAAGAATACTTCAAGTCGGTGAAACCGCGCCAGCTGAAGGTCCCGGTGATCACGCCCGTGTTCGAGGACTGCAAGAACGGCCGGTACAAGATCATCTCGTTCTTCGCCAAGCGGGCGCGCGGCCTGATGGCGCGCTACGCGGTGCAGAAGGGAATCACCGACCCGGCCAAGCTCAAGTCCTTCAACGTCGACGGCTACAAGTTCGCGAAGAAGGAATCGAGCGAGACCGAGTGGGTGTTCCGCCGGAACCTGGAAGCCTGATCAGTCCCAGACCTTCCACCACGGCTTGTCCACGACGGCCGGCTTGAGGAAGCGGCTGTTGGGGAAGTTGCGGGTGAAGACGCGCTGCGTATCGTCGCGCAGGTCGAACATGCCCATCTTGTCGTAGCAGCGGATCATGATGAACAGCGCCTGCTCGATGGCCGGCGCGTCCTGATAGTCCTTCACCGCATCCTGGGCGCGGTTGAGGGCGGCCAGGTAGGCGCCGCGGCGGTAGTAGTAGTTCGCCACGTGCACTTCGTAGCTGGCCATGGCGTTGACCAGGTATTTCATGCGCGCGATCGAGTCCGGCGCATACTTCGAATTCGGGAACTTGTCGACCAGCGCCTTGAAGGCGATGAAGGCCTCGCGCGTGGCCTTGGGATCGCGCTCGGTCGGATCCTGTTCGTAGATGACGGTGAACAGGCCGATCTGGTCGTTGAAGTTGATCAGGCCGCGCAGGTAGTACATGTAATCGACCTGCGGATGGTTCGGGTGCAGCTTGATGAAGCGCTCCACCGCCGCCAGCGCCTCGGCCTGGTCCTGCGACTTGTAGTGCGCGTAGGCGATTTCCATCTGCGCCTGGGCCGCGTAGGTGCCGAAGGGGTAGCTCGATTCGAGCTTTTCGAACAGCTTGATGGCAGCGTCGTAATGGCCGCCATCCATTTCGTTGCGCGCCTCCGAGTATAATTTCTCCGCCGTCCAGTTCTTCGTATCGTCCTCTTTATTGGGCAGCAGGCTGCATGCCGACAGGCCAAGCAGGACGGACGCAGCGACGACGACTTTCCAATTCTTTTGCATAAAAAGCGTTAACCGAGATTCAACGGAAGGCTGATTATAGCCTATGGACTTATAGTGAACTTAAACCCAGCACCCGACGCCGACGCCGACGACGAATTCGACGATTTCCCCCCCATCACGCTCCAGCTGGACCCCAGCCATTGCGGCCAGCGCCTGGACAAGGTGGTGGCCGGCCTGGTGCCGCAATACTCCCGGGCGCGCCTGCAGATGTGGATCGAGGACGGCCATGTGACCGTCGACGGCAAGGTCGCGCGCGGCAAGGACACCGTCTACGGCGACGAGACGGTGATCGTGAGTCCGCAGCCCGCGCCCGAGGACGAAGCCTACAAACCGGAACCGATCGCGCTCGACATCGTGTATGAGGATGAGCATATCCTGGTGGTCAACAAGCCGGCCGGGCTGGTGGTGCACCCCGGCGCCGGCAACTGGTCCGGCACGCTCCTGAACGGGCTGCTGCATCACTGCCCGCAGCTGCTGGCAGTGCCGCGCGCCGGCATCGTGCACCGCCTGGACAAGGACACCAGCGGCTTGATGGTGGTCGGGAAGACCCTCGCCGCCCAGACCGACCTGGTGCGCCAGCTGCAGGCCCGTACCGTCAAGCGCGAATACTACGCCCTGGTCTGGGGCACCCCGCATCTGTCCGGCACCATCGACGCGCCCATGGCGCGCAGCCAGAAGGACCGGGTGAAGATGGCCGTGACGCCCAGCCTGACGGCCAAGCCGGCGATCACGCACTACAAGCGCCTGGCCACGGGCGACATCGAACGCCGTCCGGTCAGCCTGGTGCGCTGCCGCCTGGAGACGGGCCGCACGCACCAGATCCGCGTCCACATGCAGCACATCGGCTTCCCGCTGGTGGGC
>DASRUW010000517.1:0-3628 GCA_035655255.1 Telluria sp.
CCGGACCTGGCGTTTTCCACCGCCGCGCAGGAAGGTGAGGTGGTGGTCGATCCCGCCACGCGCTACCAGGAAGTGATCGGCTTCGGCGCCTCGCTCACCGACTCCTCGGCCTGGCTCCTCGTGAACAAGATGACGCCCCAGGCGCGCACCGCGCTGCTGCGCGAGCTGTTCGCCAGCGAGAACGCGAACTTCGCTTTCACGCGCCTGACCATCGGCGCCTCCGACTTCTCGCGCACCCACTACAGTTTCGACGACATGCCGGCCGGTCAGACGGACCCGCAATTGACGCGCTTTTCGATCGATCCCAATCGCCAGGACGTGTTGCCGGTGCTGAAGGAAGCCCTGGCGATCAACCCGCAGATCAAGGTGATGGCCTCGCCCTGGAGCGCGCCGGGTTGGATGAAGACCACGGACAGCCTGATCAAGGGCAGTCTGAAACCGGAGTTCTACGACGCCTTCGCGCGCTACCTCGTGCGCTACGTGGACGCCTATGCGGCCGAGGGCATTCCGATGTGGGGCCTGACGGTGCAGAACGAGCCGCACTTCGAGCCGCCCGATTATCCGGGCATGCGGGTCAGCGCGGCGGACCGGGCGCGCCTGATCGGCGACCACGTGGGGCCGCTCCTGGCGCAAACCCACCTGGGCCTGCGCCTCCTGGACTGGGACCACAACTGGGACGAGCCCGAGTCGCCGCTCACGGTGCTGGCCGATCCGCAGGCGTCGCGCTACGTCAGCGGCGTGGCCTGGCATTGCTATGCGGGGAATGTCGCGGCGCAGTCCCAGGTGCATGACGCCTTCCCCTCCAAGGAGGCGTACTTCACCGAGTGCTCGGGCGGCGAATGGTACCCCGCCTGGTCGGACGTGCTGACGTCGACCGCGCGCAGCCTCGTGGTCGGGTCGGTGCGCAACTGGGCACGCGGCGTCCTGTTGTGGAACATCGCCCTGGACGAGAACCACGGTCCCCACCTGGGCGGTTGCGCGAACTGCCGCGGCGTGGTCACGATCGATTCGAAGACCGGCGCCGTGACGCGCAATGCGGAGTACTATGCGCTGTCCCACGCCAGCCGCTTCGTGCAGCAGGGCGCGCGCCGCGTGGCGAGCAGCGGCGGCCCGCTCGGCGAGTCCAGCGTGGCGTTCCGCAACCCGGACGGCAACCTGGTGCTGGTGGCGGTGAACAGCGGCGCCGAGCCACAAGCGCTGGCGGTGCGCGAAGGCGCCCATCGCTTCCGCACTGTGCTGCCGGCGCGCAGCGTGGCGACCCTGGTCTGGAAGGAGGCTCCATGAAACTGTTCCGCTTCGTCGTGCTGGCCTGCTGCCTGCTGGCCGGCCTCGCCCATGCGCAGCCCGATGGCCGCATCACGGTCGCGACGTACAACCTGCGTCTGGACACGCCGGCCGACGGGCCGGACGCGTGGCCGCAGCGGCGCGCCGCCGTGCAGGCCCTGATCCGCTATCACGGCTTCGACCTGTTCGGCACCCAGGAAGGGCTGCCGAACCAGATCGCGGACCTGGAAACGATGGGCGAATACGCCCGCGTGGGCGCCGGCCGCGACGACGGCAAGGAAAAGGGCGAGCATTCGGCGATCTTCTACCGCCGTTCCCGTTTCACGCTGCAGGACAAGGGCGACTTCTGGCTCAGCGAAACGCCGGACCGCCCGTCCCTGGGCTGGGACGCCACCTGCTGCAACCGCATCGCCTCGTGGGCGCGCCTGCGCGACCGCGCGACCGGCATCGTGTTCACCGTCTTCTGCGCCCATTTCGACCACCAGGGCGAGGTGGCGCGGCGCGAATCGGCCCGCCTCATGCTGCGCAAGATCGCCGCGCTGGCGGGCAAGGGCCCGGTGCTGTTCCTGGGCGACCTCAATTCCACGCCGGAGACGGAGCAGGTCCGTACCCTCCAGGCGGCCCTGCAGGACGCGCGCCTGGCGAGCGCCGCGCCGCCCTACGGTCCGGTCGGCACCTTCAACGGCTTCCGCGCGGACGCGCCGCTGCTGGACCGGATCGATTACATCTTCGTCAGCGCCGGGGTCAAGGTGCTGGACTACGCCGCCCTGACCGACACGGCGGGCGGCCGCTGGCCGTCGGATCACCTTCCGGTCGTCGCTCATATTAGAATGCGCTGAACGCCAAGAACAACAGAAGAGGGACGACGTGCCGACGATTAAGGATGTAGCCCGCCTGGCGGGCGTAGGACTGGGAACGGCCTCGCGTGTCATCAGCGGGAAGGGCTCGGTCTCGCCCACCACCGAGGAGAAGGTGCGCAAGGCGATCGAGCAGCTCGGCTTCCGGCCCTCGCACGCCGCCCGCTCACTACTGACCGGCAGCACCAAGATGATCGGGGTGTACATCCCGATGCTGAAGGGAACTTTCTACACCCCGATCCTGCAGGTGATCGATGCGGAGCTGCGCAACGCCGGCCTGCACATGGTGGTGGCCTTCGGCGTGGGCGACGGCGACGCGCGCCGCCAGGCCATCGAAGGCATCGAATTCCTGATCGAGCGTGGTTGCGACGGGCTGGTGGTGCTGTCCAACGCGCTTACCGACGCCGACGTGGCGGTGCTGTGGCAGAAGGCCAAGCTGGTGGTGGTCAACCACCGCTACGCGATCATGCCGGAGCAATGCCTCACCGCGGACCACGTCGAGGGCGGACGCCAGGCGGCGCGCGCCCTGCTGGACCAGAAGCACCGCAAGATCGCCGTCATCGCCGGCCCGTCCTACGCGCCGGATGCGGTGGAGCGCCTGCAGGGCTTCCTGGACGAGCTGGCAGGGGAGGGCATCGACACCGGCAAGCTGTGGGTACGCGAGAGCGACTTCTCCCCCGAAGGCGGCTATGCGGCCGCGCGCGCCCTGGTCGATTCCGGCTACAAGTTCACGGCACTGTTCTGCGCTAACGACGAAATGGCGGTGGGCGCGCTGTCCTGCTTCCAGGAGCTGGGGATCGCGGTGCCGGCCCAGGTCTCCGTGCTGGGGTACGACGACACGCCGTCGGCGGAATTCTCGGCCCCGCGTCTGACTTGTGTGCACATTCCGTGGCGGGAGATGACCCGCAACGGCCTCAATATCCTGCTCAATCTCTGCTACGGCCTGAACCGCCCGGTGCAGCGCGAGTTCCCGATCAGCGTAACCTGGCGCGGCTCCGTGGGGCGGGTCGCGCGCCAGCGCGCCGCGGCCTGAGCCGCCCCTGAAAAAAGGTCTGCACAGCAGGCCTTTTCTTTGCTATTATTTGGAAACCTTTCCATCGCCCTGATCATGGACCCGCTACCGGAACCGCGCCGCACCGATTTCCCCGACGATTTCGTCTGGGGCTGCGCCACCTCGTCCTATCAGATCGAGGGCGCGGCGCAGGCGGACGGGCGGGCCGAGTCGATCTGGGACCGCTTTTGCGCCCAGCCGGGCACGATCCGCGACGGCAGCAACGGCGCGGTCGCCTGCGACCATTACCACCGCTGGCCGCAGGACCTGGACCTGCTCCAGTCGATCGGCGCCAACGCCTACCGCTTCTCCATCGCCTGGCCGCGCGTGTTCCCCGCGCCGGGCACGGTCAATCCCAAGGGGCTCGATTTCTACGAGCGCCTGGTCGACGGCATGCTGGAGCGCGGCATCACGCCCTGGCCGACGCTGTACCAAT
>DASRUW010000518.1:0-2154 GCA_035655255.1 Telluria sp.
CCGGGATACAGCAGGACCGGGCTGCGTCCATCCGCATGCAAAGCCGCATGCAGCTCATCCTCGACGAAGCGCTCTCCCGTAAGCAGCATGCTGTTGGTCAGGCACAGATGCAGCAGCCTGCCCGTCCCCTTGCTCGCGCCCACCTCCAACGGATGCTGAAGTATCAACACTTCCAGCGCCGGCGCGCACGGACGCACCAGCGGACACAGGCACACGCTGGCGGCGCGCAGACAGCGCGCACAGGACTGGCGGCGGGCTGAAAACAGGGTTTCGTTCAAATTGCGCTTTCCTATTTGGGCGCCCGCACGGGCTGCAAGGCACGGCTCCAGGCCACCACCTCGTCGAGCATCGTCTCCACCGAGCGGGTGTGACGCTCGGCCGGTTTGAAGGTCGTCATCTTCTCGAAGTCCGTAAAGAGTGACAGCAGCACCGCCGCCCGCACATCGGCGATCTTGATCTCGCCCATCACCAGCCGCAGGCTTTCGATGGCGCGCGCGCCGCCAGCACTGCCGTAACCGACGAAGCCGGCCGCCTTGTTGTTCCATTCCGCGTACAGGAAATCGATCGCGTTCTTGAGTGCGCCGGATGTGCCGTGATTGTACTCCGGCGTCACGAACACGAAACCGTCGTACTGGGCAATGCAGGCCGCCCAGCGCTTGGTGTGCTCGTTGGCGTACTTGCCCTGCGACGGCGGCACCGGCTCATCCAGCAAGGGCAGGTGAAATTCCGCGATATCGACCAGATCGAACGCGGCATCGCTGCGCAGCTTGGCGATCTCCAGCACCCAGCGCGCCACCGTCTCCGCCTTGCGGCCGGGCCGGGTGCTCCCCACGATCACTGCAATCTTGATCATGTCCGTTCCCTCCTTCGGCTTTATTTCCACAGAATTGCCAATCGTCTATTGCTTGCCAAATTTCAGCTGAATAGAATCAATTCAAATTCCAAGCGGCAAGCAAGGCGTTGGACCATGTTCGATACTGCAGCACTCTTCCTGCGACGTTCTGTTCGCAAACTGACACCCGCACTGATTTTCTGTCTCGGCTTCGTCCCGCTGTTGGCAACCGAACAAGAGATGCCGCTGGACTACCGGCTGAACGAGCACATCGTCCTGATCCCCGCCGGGCGCGACCATCGCGCCATGATGCAGACCACGGTGTTCCAGCCGAACGGTCCCGGACCTTACCCCCTCCTGATCATCAACCACGGCAAGGATATGGGCCTGCCCAGCGACCAGCAGCGCGATCGCTTTATCGTCATGGCCACCGCCTTCGTCGAGCGCGGTTACGCGGTCATGGTGCCGATGCGTCAGGGCTTCGCCTCTTCCACCGGCCGCTACCACGACCACGGCTGCAACATGAAGGCCAACGGCTACGACCAGGCCAGGGACATCCGCGACGCCGTGCTGTTCGCCCGCGAGCAACCCTGGGTCGACCCGGACCGGATCATCGTGGCCGGCCAGTCCTACGGCGGCATGGCCACCATCGCGCTCGGCACCGAGGACCTGCCCGGCGTACGCGGCCTGCTCAATTTCGCCGGCGGCCTGCGCGACCGCGACGAGCGCTGCGACTGGCGCAATGAACTGATCAAGGCGTTCGCCAGCTACGGCGAAAACAACAAGATCCGCAGCCTGTGGATGTACGGCGTGAACGATTCCCTGTTCGCGCCCGACCTGGTGGCACGCATGCACGAAGCCTTCGTCGGCGCGGGCGGCCAAGCGCGCCTGGTCGAGTACGGCGCCTTCAAGCGCGACGCGCACGGCATGCTGGCCAGCCGCGACGGCGTCAAGGTCTGGCTGGGCGAGACCGAGCGCTTCCTCAAGCAGATCGACATGCCGACCTCGGTGATCTACAAGGTCACGCCGCCGCCCTCCATCCCGGCCACGCACTACGCCAGCCTGGACGATGTGGAGGCCGTGCCCTTCCTGTCCGAGAAGGGCCGCGCCGCCTACCGCGACTACCTGGCCAAGGAGCTGCCGCGCGCCTTCGCCATCTCCCCCTCGGGCAGCTGGTCCTGGGCCGAGGAAGGCGAGGACCCGGACAGCCGCGCCCTGGCCACCTGCCAACTCGCCAGCGCCGAGCCCTGCCAGCTCTACTCGGTCGACAAGGACATCGTCTGGCCGGCCGACACGGTGGCGGCCAACGAGCGCAAGGCGCC
>DASRUW010000519.1:0-2713 GCA_035655255.1 Telluria sp.
GGGAAGTTGCGCGCGCGGTAGCGGAACAGCAATTCCGCCAGGCGCGCATCCTCGAAGTGGGGATGCTGGGCCGCGAGCTGCTCCGGCGTCTCCTTGCGCAGCGCCGCCAGGGTGCGCTTGTCGTTGTTGCCGACAAAGCCGCCGTACAAATCCTCGTCCACGTCCACCGCCGCGGCCTCGTGCGCGCGCTGGTAGACCTGGGTCCAGGTGGCCGACATGTCCGGCCCGCTGGCAAAGCGCGCCGCGTGCTTCAGGCCCAGGTCCAGGTCCATGCCCCAGCGCTGCGCCATCTCCGGCGACAGCGTGCGCAGGTTCGCCACCAGCATCGGCGACTTGTTCATGTGGATGCTCTTGACCGGCAGGCGCGTCATCCCTTCCGGCAGCGCGTCGCTGCGGGTGAACATGCGCAGGCGGATGGTGTCCGCGTCGAGCGCGAACAGTTCTTCCGGATCGTGCGCGCAGTCCCACACCAGCACCTCGTTGCGGTTGGTGGGGTGGGTCGCGATCGGCCACACCAGGCCCAGGCAGCCGCGGTCGGCCGGGAACATGCCCGACACGTGCAGGATCGGCTGGCGCCGCGCCGGCTCCAGGTGCAGGCCGATCTCCTGCGCCACGCGCTCCTTGCTGCGCAGGGACAGGCAGAAGTCGAACAGGCGCGGCTGCTTGTCGCGGATCAGGCGGGCCAGGGCGATGGTGGCGCGCACGTCGGACAGCGCGTCGTGCGCCGCCTCGTGCAGGAGGCCGTTCACGCGCGCCAGGTCCTCCAGCTTGAAGCTGGGACGCCCGTCCGGATGGCGCGGCCAGTTGATGCCCTCCGGGCGCAGGGCGTAGGTCATGCGCACCACGTCCAGCAGGTCCCAGCGGCCGCAATTGTTCTGCCACTCGCGCGCGTACGGATCGATCAGGTTACGCCAGAACAGGAAGCGCGTGACCTCGTCGTCGAAGCGGATCGTGTTGTAGCCCACGCCGATGGTGCCCGGCTGCGCAAAGGCCTGCTCGATGGCGGCGGCGAAGCGGTGCTCCGGCACGCCCCATTCCAGGCACTGCTGCGGCGTGATGCCGGTGATGAGGCAGGACTGCGGATCGGGCAGGAAGTCCGGCGCCGGCTGGCAGTACAGCATGACCGGATCGCCGATCTCGTTCAGCTCCGCGTCCGTGCGCACCGCCGCGAACTGCGCGGGACGGTCGCGCCGGGGCGTGGCGCCGAAGGTTTCGTAGTCGTGCCAGAGGAAGGTATGGGTCATCGTTCGATTCACAGCGAGGCGCGGTTGCGGCCTCCTTCTTTCGCGCGGTAGAGCGCCGCGTCCGCCTGGGCGACCAGCGCCTGCTCGTCTTCGCCCGGCTGCAAGCATGCCACACCCATCGAGGCCGTCAATTGCGGCAACGGGGTGCGCATGTCGTCGAACACCACGGCCTGGCGCATGCGCTGGCACAGGCGTTCGGCCACCATCAGGGCCACGTGCCGGGGCGTGTGCGGCAGGATCACCATCAGCTCCTCGCCGCCGTAGCGCACCGCGTGGTCGGTCGGGCGCAGGGCGCCGGACAGCACCGCGGCCGCCGCGCGCAGGGCCTGGTCGCCGGCCTGGTGGCCGTGGGTGTCGTTGAATTTCTTGAAGTGGTCCAGGTCGATCATCACCACCGACAGCGCTGTGCCGTCCGCATGGGCGGCGCGCACCAGGGCCGCCAGGTTGTCGTTCAGCCAGGCGCGGTTGAACAGGCCGGTGAGGCCGTCGTTGAACGACAGCTGGCGGTAGAACTCCCCGAGCTTCTGGCGCCGGCGCAGCAGCGCGTTGGCCGCGCGCACGCGGAACGACAGCAGGCGCAGGAGATTGCGCGCCACCCCGTTGTGGCGTTCGATGAGCTGCCAGGCCAGGCCGGCCTCGATCACCAGCAGCTCGGCGTCTTCCACCGCCGTGATCGCGGCGGTATTGGCTTCCTCGTCCAGCACGGCCTGCTCGCCGATGCTCTCGCCCGGATAAACCTTGACGCCCGGCCCTTCGGTGGAGCCGGCGCGCGTTTCCTCGACGTTGAGCACGCCGGACAGCACGATGTACAGGCGGGAGCGGTGGTGGTCCACCAGCGTGGCGCCGGCGGCCAGGCGCAGGATGGCGCAATCGGCCAGGGCCGCGGCGACCTGGGCGTGGTCGGTGCCGCTGAAGAGCTGCAAGTCAGCAACGGAGTAGGAGGAGGCGCCGAAAGCGGCGGTGGGTTCCACGGTGGAGCTCTGCATGTTGTGTCAATATCCAAGCAGCATCATACAATAGCGGCCGACCGATCTTACCGAAAATCATCATGATTCTGACCGACGCCATCGGGCAGGCGCACGCCAGCGCGCCGGACGCGCGCATCGTCTCGCTGGTGCCGTCCATCACCGAATTGCTGTGCGACCTGGGGCTGGCCTCCCAGCTCGTGGGCCGGACCGGGTTCTGCATCCACCCGGCCGGGACCGTGCGCGCCATTCCCAAGGTCGGCGGCACCAAGGACGTCAATCTGGCCAAGCTGCGCCGCCTGGCGCCCAGTCATGTCGTCGTCAACATCGACGAGAACGAGAAACCGACGGTGGACGAGATCGCGCGCTTCGTGCCGCACGTGGTGGTGACGCACCCGAACGCGCCGCGCGACAACCTGGACCTGGTGCGTCTGATGGGCGGCATCTTCTGCCGGGAAGAGCAGGCCGAGTGCTGGTGCGCCGATTTCGAAGCCGAATATGCCC
>DASRUW010000520.1:0-9470 GCA_035655255.1 Telluria sp.
TCGGCGTCGGCTCGACGCAGCGCGCCAGCGCGGTGCGCTGGGGCGTGGCCGGCAACATCGTGTGGGCATGGATCTTCACCATTCCGGCGTCGGCCTTCATGGCGGCGGTGGCGTGGTATATCGGGCTGCAGATTCTCTGACTCTTAAGCCGGGGGCAGACCCCAGTGCGGGGCCTGACCCCAGCCCCCCCTGGAAAAAGGCGAGCCCGCGGGCTCGCTTTTTTTATTTGATGCAGACGGAGCGGACCTGCTTGATGTCGGTGATGCCGAGCAGGACCTTCTCGATGCCGTCCATCTTCAGCGTCAGCATGCCGTCCTCCAGCGCGGCGGCCAGCAGCTGGGCCACGCGGGCGTGCTCGGTCAGGAGCTTCTTCACCGGGTCGGTGCCGATCATCAGCTCGTGCAGGCCGGTGCGGCCCCTGTAGCCCTTGTTGCATTCGGCGCAGCCGACCGCGCGGTACAGGGTGAAGCGTCCCTCGCTGTCGGCGTAGCGCTTCTTCAGGCCGGCCAGCACGTCGGCGTAGGCCTGCTCCGGGTTCTCCTTGAACGCGCGGGTGTTGAGCAGCTCCAGGCAGTATTCCTCCAGCAGCGACTTCACTTCCGCCTCGTCCGGATGGTAGGCCTGCTTGCAGCTCGAGCACAGGCGCTTGGCCAGGCGCTGGGCCAGGATGCCGAGCAGGGCGTCGGCGAAGTTGAACGGGTCCATGCCCATGTCCAGCAGGCGCACGATCGATTCCGGCGCGCTGTTGGTGTGCAGGGTCGCGAACACGAGGTGGCCGGTGAGCGAAGCCTCGATGCCGGTGGAAACCGTCTCCTTGTCGCGCATCTCGCCGACCATGATGATGTCCGGGTCGGCGCGCAGAAAAGCGCGCATCACGCTGGCGAAGTCCAGGCCCGCCTTGCGGTTCACCTGGACCTGGCGCAAGCCGCGCTGCGTGATCTCCACCGGGTCTTCGGCGGTCCAGATCTTGGTCTCCGGCGTGTTCAGGTAGTTGAGCACGGAGTGCAGGGTGGTGGTCTTGCCCGAACCGGTCGGGCCGCAGACGAAGAACAGGCCATACGGTTTTTCGACCGTGGCCTTGAGCCGCTCCAGGTTAAACGGCAGCACGCCCAGCTTGTCGAGCGGGATCGGCTCGCCGGCGGCGAGGATACGCATCACCACGTCCTCGACGCCGCCGGTGGACGGAATGGTCGCCACCCGCAGTTCGATGTCGAGCGGGCCGAATTTCTTGAACTTGATCTTGCCGTCCTGCGGCTTGCGGCGCTCGGAAATGTCGAGGTCGCACATGATCTTGATGCGCGCGATCAGGGCGCTGCGGTAGCTGCCCGGGATCTCGATGTAGGGCACCAGCGTGCCGTCCTTGCGGAAGCGGATGCCGGTCTTGCCCTTGCCGGGCAGGGGCTCGATGTGGATGTCGGACACACCCTGGCGGTAGGCGTCCGTGATCACCTTGTTGACCAGTTTGACGAGCTCGTTCTCGACCGCCTCGCTGACGTTCTCGCCGGCGTCGCCGTCCTCGTCGTCCTCGCCTGTGTCCATCCCGGACAGCAGCTCGCCTACGGAGCCGCCATCGGTGGCGCCGAAGAACTGCTCGAAGGTCTGGCGGAATTCCGTGTTGGTGGTGACGCGGAACTGCACCTTCGACTTGGGGAAGATCTGGCTGACGATCTTGCTGGAGTTGATGCGCTCCGGGTCGATGGCCATCACCACCAGGCCGTTCGGGCCTTCCTCCAGCGGCATCCAGCGGCTTTCGTCGATGTACTGCGCCTTGAGGTTCTTGAGCAGGTCGGCCGGCTTCACGCGGTCCAGCTTGAAGGGCTCGTAGGCCACGCCGAAGAATTTCGACAGCGCCGCGCCGATGGCCGGCAGCGGCACCTGGAATTCGTTGACCAGCACGTCCTCGATGTCCTGCTCCTTCTTGCGCGCGGCGCGCTGGGCCAGTTCGAATTCGGCGGCCGACAGCACGGCGTCCTGCACCAGGCTGTCGTACTTGGTGCGCACGAACTGGGGCGGGCGCAGGCGCTGGCTGAAGGCCACGGACAGCGTCTCGCACAGCTCCTTCACGCCTTCCGCGCAGACGGTGGAGAACTGCCCGCCGGCGCGGTTGTTGATGAACTGGATGACGCCCAGCAGCTCGTTCGATTCGACCGTGACCAGGGGCGCGACCAGCATCTCGCGCGTGCGGTAGCCGGTGCGCTGGTCCACGCCGCGCTGGAAGGACAGCTCCGGCGACAGGCGCTTGAGCTCCGCGTCGTCGTACACGTCGGCCACGTTGATGGTCTTGCGCGTCATGGCCACCCAGCCGGCGATCGAGCTGGCGTTGATCGGCAGCTTGAGGTCGCGGAAGGAGGTCAGGCCGGTCTTCACTTTCGAAACGACGTGATCCTTTTCGGGCGTGACGGCGTACAGCGTGAAGCGGTCGCAGTTGAACAGGTCGCAGAACTCCAGGCCCAGGTCGAGCATGATCTCGTCCAGGTTGCTGGTCGCGTGGATCTTGGTCGTGACCGCCTGCAGCTTCTTGAAGAACAGCAGGCGGGCTTCGGTTTCGTTGGGCGGCACGGCCACGGCGTCGTTCATGTTGGTCACTTCAATTCGACTTCCAGGCCCTCGTAGGCCAGGTACACCTTCAGGCCGTTCGGCAGCGGCTGGTGGCGCGCGATGACGTCGGCGAAGACCGCCTCGAGCTCGTTGTCGCTGCGGGTCGGTTCGTGGTGGGTACAGTACAGGGCGCGCGCGCCGACCCGGATCGCGGTGGCGATGGCGGCGTCGAAGGTGCCGTGGCCCCAGCCCTGCTTGGCCGGATATTCCTCGCGCGTGTAGGAGCAGTCCACGATCAGCGCATCGACGCCTTCCATGCAGCGGTCGATGGCGTGCTGGCGTTCGTGCATCCAGGTCTCGTACTCGGCGTAGCGCGGATCTTCCGGCGCGTAGATGTTGTAGAACGGCTCATGATCGCCCGTGAAGAACACCGACTTGCCGTGGCAGCTGATGCGGTAGCCCAGGTTGGTGACCGGGTGGTTCATCACGACGTTGTTGACGGTCGCGTCGCCGACCTCGATCGGGGTGTCGAACTGGAGCGTCTGGTATTCGATGGTGGCGTCCATCTGCGCTTCGCTGACGGGGAAGTAGCTGTTCTGCAGCTGCACCCCCATCACGTGCTCGATGCCGTTGCCCGTCACCGGGTCCTTGGCCCCGTGCAGGCGCACGCGCGAGCCCTTGATGAACAGCGGCGTGAAGAAGGGCAGGCCGTGGATATGGTCCCAGTGGCTGTGGGTGATGAAGATGTTGGCCCGCACGGGCAGGCGGGTCAGCAGGTTCTGCGCCAGCGCGAAGATGCCGGTGCCGCCATCGAGAATGATGAGCGTGCCGTCGTCGGTCACCACTTCGATGCAGGTCGTGTTGCCGCCGTAGCGAGCCGTGCGGGGGCCGGGCGAGGGTATCGACCCGCGCACGCCCCAGAACCGGAATTTCATTTTCGGACTCCCCCAGTTGACGCTCTGTGCCGTGTTCGTTATGCCTCGGATGATAGCGGTTTTGGCTTGTTTTGGGCTCATTTTTGTGTCCCTGTGGCTATATTCGGGTTACACTTGGGCGAGTTACGTCCGGGCAATTTCACCGACCATGCAAGAGCTACAACCCGACCAGATCGCGCAGCGGCTCGATCAGCTCACCGAGCTGAGCGTCGAGCTCGGCAATTCCCCGGACATCGGCTCGCTGCTGGAGAAGATCCTGCGCGCGGCCAAGAGCCTGACGAACGCCGACGGCGGCACCCTGTACCGCCCGAGCGCGGACCGCCGCAGCCTGTGCTTTCACATCTCGATCAACGACACCCTGAACATCTACCAGGGCGGAGCCAGCGGCCAGGATATCGACATCCCCAGCGTGCCCCTGTTCGACGCGGGCGGCAACAAGAACCTGGCCTCGGTCGCGGCCTACGCGGCCAATTACCGGCAGTCGGTCAACATCGAGGACGTGTACAAGGCGGACGTCTTCAACTTCTCCGGCATGCGCGCCTTCGACGCCCAGTTCGGCTACCACTCGCAATCCTTCCTCACGGTGCCGATGAACGACCACGAGGGCGAACTGGTGGGCGTGCTCCAGCTGATCAACGCCAAGGACCCGGCCACCGGCGCCATCCACGCCTTTTCGCCGACCGACCAGCGTTTCATCGAGGCGTTGGCGGCGCAGGCGGCGGTGGCGATCACCAACCAGCAGCTGATCCGCCAGCTGGAGGAGCTGCTCGAATCCCTGGTCAACCTGATCAACATCGGCATCGACGAGAAGTCGCCCTACACCGGGCGCCACTGCCAGTTCGTGCCGGAACTGACCATGATGCTGGCCGAGGCGGTGCACGAGACGGAGGCGGGACCGCTGGCCGCCTTCCACATGAGCGACGCCGACCGCAAGGAGCTGTGGCTGGCGGGCCTGCTGCACGACTGCGGCAAGATCACGACCCCGGTTCACGTGGTGGACAAGGCGACCAAGCTGCAGACCATTTTCGACCGCATCGCCGTGGTCGACACCCGCTTCGAGGTCCTGATCCGGGACGCCGAGATCCGGGCGCTGAAGAAGCAGCTGGAGCCGGGCGCCGACCATGCCGCCATCGATAGCGCCCTGGCCGAGGTGGTGGCCACCCTGCGCGCCGACCGCGAGTTCCTGCGCCGCGCCAACGTGGGCGGGGAGGGCATGGCGCCCGAGGACCAGGAACGGGTGCGCCGCATCGCCTGCTACCGCTGGATCGGCCCGGACGGCGTCGAGCGCGACCTGCTGGACGACGAGGAGGTGATGAACCTCACCATCAAGTTCGGCACCCTGAACGACGCCGAGCGCAAGGTCATCAACAACCACATCGCGATGACCATCAAGATGCTGGAGGCGCTGCCCTGGCCCAAGCATCTGCAGAACGTGCCCGAGTACGCCGGCGGCCACCATGAGCGCATGGACGGCAAGGGCTATCCGCGCGGGCTCACGCGCGAGCAGATGTCGGTCCAGGCGCGCGTCATGGCCATCGCCGACATCTTCGAGGCCCTGACGGCGCGCGACCGGCCGTACAAGAAGGGCAAGACGCTGTCCGAATCGATGCGCATCCTCGGCAACTTCGCCGTCAACGGCCACATCGACCCGGACCTGTTCGACATCTTCGTGCGCAAGAAGATCTACCTGCACTTCGCGCACAAGCACATGGACCCGCGCCAGATCGACGAGGTGGACGAGTCCAGCATCCCCGGCTACAAGCCGTGAACCTGGCCGGGCTCAAGCGCGCGCTGGCGCGCCATGGCATGCGCTGGCTGCTTGGCCTGGCGCTGACCGGAGCGGCCTTCGCCTACCTGTGGGGCTACCTGCCGATCGAGAGCGTGGCGCGCTTCGATACCTTCATCGCGGGCCTGCAGATGCGGCTCGACAAACCGATTCCCGATCCGCGCATCGTCATCGTCGACATCGACGGCAAGGCGCTGACCGAAGTGGGACGCTTCCCCTGGAGCCGCAACGTCCAGGCCAGGCTGATCGACCAGCTGTTCGACAAATACCACGTGGCCGTGGTCGGCTACGACATCACCTTTCCCGAGCCGGACACCAGTTCCGGCTACGGGGTGCTGGAAAAGCTGTCCCGCGACGAATTGAAGGACGTGCCCGAGCTGGGCGCCAAACTGGCCAGCCTGCGCACGGCGCTCGACTACGACGGCCTGTTCGCCACCGCCATGCAGGGCCGGCCCGTGATCCTCGGCTTTAACATGTCGGTCGACCAGCACAAGGGCGTGCTGCCGCGCCCCCTGTTCACGCCGGAAGACCTGAACGGGCGCGAGCTGACCGCCTACAGCGCGCCCGGCTTCGAGGCCAACATCGTCAAGCTGCAGCGGGCCGCCGCCGGCGCCGGCAGCTTCAACGTCTTCAACGACGAGGACGGGACCGTGCGTTCGGTGCCGCTGCTGATGCAGGTCGGCGACAACTACTATCCATCGCTCGCGCTGGCCACCGCGGCCAACTATCTGAAGGCGGTCGCGATCAAGCCGTCGTATTCCGACACGGTCGACGAACTGTCCCGGAACCAGCTCGACGCCGGCGGCGTCGACGCGATCCTGGTGCTCCAGGAAGGCCACAAGGGCGTGCGCGTGCCGGTGGGCGCCGGGATCACGACGGTGGTGCAGTTCCGTGGACGCGGCGGGCCGGATGGCGGCGCCTTCCGTTATGTTTCGGCGGCGGACGTGCTGGCCGGGCGGGCGCCGGAACGGCTGCTGAAGGACACGATCGTCCTGATCGGCACCACCGCGCCCGGCCTGGTCGACCTGCGGCCCACGCCCGTGAACCCGGACTTTCCGGGCGTCGAGATCCACGCCAACATCATCAAGTCGATACTCGACCACCGCTTCAAGCACCGCGCGGACATCGCCGACGCGACCGAGGCCGGGGTGGTGCTCGCCGTGGGCCTCGGCCTGACCTTCGCACTGGCCGCGCTGGCGCCGGTACCGTCGATCACACTGACCCTGGCGGTGCTGTCCGGCGTGGTCATCGCCAACCAGGTCGCCTACGTACGCTTCGACCTCATGTTCCACATCGCGATCGTGCTGGTCCTGATCGCCGCGCTGTTCGTGCTGAACCTGGGCTGGGGCTACCTGTTCGAATTTCGCAAGGGCCGCGCTCTGGTCAACCGCTTCGGCGAATACGTCGCGCCCGAGCTGGTGGCCGAAATGGCCGAGGATCCGGACAAGTACAACATGGAGGGCGAGAGCCGCGAGCTGACCGTCATGTTCGTGGACGTGCGCGGCTTCACCACCATTTCCGAAGGCCTGTCGCCGAAGGAGCTGCGCGAGTACATCAACCTGTACCTGACCGCCATGTCCGAGGACATCCGCTCGGCCTACCGCGGCACGCTCGACAAGTACATCGGCGACGCCGTGATGGCCTTCTGGGGCGCCCCGGTCCACTTCCCGGACCATGCGGCGCGCGGCGTGGCTACCGCGCTCCTGATGCAGGCGTCCGCGCACAAGCTGAACGAGGACTTCAAGCGCCGCAATTGGCCGGAGCTGAAGATCGGCATCGGCCTGAACACGGGCATGATGCACGTCGGCGACATGGGCTCCGCGATCCGCAAGGCCTACACCGTGATGGGCGACGCCGTGAACCTGGCGTCGCGCCTGGAAGGCATCACCAAGGTCTATGGCGTGGGCATCTGCGTGGGCGAGGCCACGCGCGCCGCGGCGCCGGACTTCGTGTACCGGGAGCTCGACCTGGTCCGGGTCAAGGGCAAGAACGAGCCGGTCGCGATCTTCCAGCCGCTCGGCAAGGCGGACGCCGTCGATGCCGCCACCGTGGCTGCCGTCGCACGCTGGCACGAGGCGCTGGCCCTGGTCCGCGCCCAGCAGTGGGACGCCGCCCAGGCCATCCTCGACGAACTGCGCGCCGCCGACCCGGACTGTGGCCTGTACGCCCTCTACACCGGCCGGATCGCGTATTTCCGTGAACATTCGCCGGGCCCGGACTGGGACGGCGTGACCACTTTCGAAACAAAGTAACACGCGCTCCGAAAATCTTGTGATTTCGGCATTTTCTGCACAGTTTTCATCAAGAATTTTCTGACGGGCAAACTAAACCGGATTAAACTTCGGCTAGGTTTATTTCACCTTAGCAATTCCGATTCCACCCGGCGGTGGAGGGGAAGACGCCGACAACAAAAACAGATCAACGGGTCTACAACATGAATGCACCTTTCGCACGTCTGCTGGCAGGTTCCGTGCTGGCCGCTGCCGTGAGCGCAGCCTGGGCGCAGGAAGCGCCGCTGCGCTTCGAAGTCAATCGTTTCGATGTCACCGGCAATACCTTGCTGACGCCCGCCGAGGTGGAAGCGGCGGTCGCGCCGTTCAAGGGCAAGGACAAGGATTTCGGCGACGTGCAGCGCGCGCTGGAAGCGCTCGAACAGGTTTACCACGACCGCGGCTACAACGTGGTGGCGGTGGAACTGCCCGAGCAGGAGCTGACCAATGGCGTGGTGCACTTCGTGGTGGTGCAGACGAAGATCGGCAAGGTCAACGTCAGCGGCAACAAATACTTCGACGCGGCCAACATCCGGCGCAGCTTGCCGGCGCTGAAGGAAGGCGAGTCGCCCAACATCAGGAAGATCTCGTCCCAGCTCAAGGTTGCCAACGACAGCCCGGCCAAGAAAGTCACGCTCAAGCTGCAAAGCGCGGACAACGACGAGGTGGACGCGAACCTCAACGTGGTCGACGAGAGCCCGTGGCGCGCCATGCTCAACCTCGACAACACGGGCACCGGGTCGACCGGCAAGACCCACGTCTCGGCCTCGCTGCAGCACGCCAACCTGTTCGGGCGCGACCACGTGGGCAGCATCCAGTACACCACCACGGCGGAGAAGCCGAGCAAGGTGGCCGTGTACGGCGCGGGCTACCACATTCCGCTGTACGAGCAGGGCGACTCGATCGACCTGTTCGGGAACTATTCGAACGTCGACTCCGGCTCCATCACGGCCGGCATCTTCAACCTCGCGGTGAGCGGGCGCGGCACTGTCTGGGGCGGACGCTACAACCAGGTGCTGGCCAAGCGCGGCGAATTCGAACCGCGCCTGATCTGGGGCATCGACCACAAGGCCTTCAAGAACAGCGTGCTGCTCGGCTCGACCGACTTCGGCAACAACGTCACGGTCCACCCGTTCAGCCTGACCTACATGGGCACCGAGACCATGCCGGCGGGCGAAGGCAGCGTGTCGGCTGCGCTGGTGCGCAACATCCCCGGCGGCAAGCGCGGCGGCGACGCGGACTTCACGGCCGCGCGCGCGGGCGCCAGGCCAGGCTACACCATCGTCCGCCTGGCCGGGACCATCGCCCACGCGTATGCGAGCGGCTGGCAGGTGCGCGCCATCGCCAACGCCCAGCTGACCGGCGACGCGCTGGTGCCGGGCGAGCAGTTCGGCGCGGGCGGTTCGGCCTCGGTGCGCGGCTTCAACGAGCGCGAGGTATCGGCCGATTCCGGCCTGAACACCAACGTCGAGCTGTACACGCCGGAGCTGTGCGGCGGCAAGTGGCAGTGCCGCACGCTCGGCTTCGTCGACGCCGCCTACGCCAAGCGCAACAAGGCGCTGCCGGGCGAGTACACCAGCACCACGGTGGCCAGCGTCGGCCTGGGCCTGCGCCTGGCCCTCGGCAATGCGGTGAGCCTGCAGGCCGACTGGGGCCACATCGTGCGCGAAGGCGTGGTCCAGAGTTCCGGCCGCAACCGCGTGCACGTGCGCATGAGCATCGCTTACTGATCCGGAGCGCGCGATGAGACAGCGACTGTTACCTTTGTTGATCGCAGCCAGCTTTCCGGCGGCCGTGGCCGGGCCGACCGGTCCGGTGGTCGTCAATGGCCAGGCGACGTTCGCGCAGCAGGGCAACGTGTTCACGGTCACGAACACGCCCAACACGATCATCAACTGGCAGTCCTTCTCGATCGGTGCGGGCGAGATCACCCGCTTCGTC
>DASRUW010000521.1:0-7796 GCA_035655255.1 Telluria sp.
AAAGGAGGACAGCCATGCACCACGTACGCGTTCCAACGTATGTATCGCCCTTCGAGCAGTTCATGGGCGAGTTCCTGCGCCAGCACCCCGATGTGGTCGAAGACCAGGAGCGCGGCTGGTACATCTGGTGGGATCACCGGCTCGACCTGGACGAGGCCGAACGGCAGGCCGCGGACGAGGTCCCGGCCAAGCCTTATTCCTACCAGTGAGACCTCAGCCGTTCCAGGTGCGCTGCAGGCCGGTGTCGGCGTGGATCCAGCCGCCCTTGGGCCCTTCGCGGTAGTAGAAGCCGACCCCGCCCTGGCGGAAGCTGCGCACCAGGCCGCCCAGCACGTCCGGCGTCAGGCGCGCGATGCGCACGTCGGCCGCCTTGCCCTTGATGTGCAAGGACTGGCGCGCCGCCGGCACGCCCTGTTCGATCAGGCGCTGGTTCGATTCCGGCGTGCGGTAGCCGGACAGGATCTCGAGCGGCTGCTCGATGCCGAAGCGGGCACAGTAGGCTTGCGTGCCCCACAGCGTGTCGAGCAGTTTGGGATCGATGGCCGCCGACTTCTTCCCGTTCACGTCGCGCAGGATGTGGCACAGCTCCTGGTAGGCCGCGTCGATCAGCTGGCCGTCCTGCCAGAACAGCACCTTGGCCTTTTCGCCGCTCTGCGGCCGCACCACGGACAGCACGCGCGGCTTGAGCCAGAATTCCAGGTCCAGGCCCTGGGCGTCGAACAGGTCGGGCGGCGGCGCGACCTTGTCGTCCTCGGCAAAGGCGCGCGGCGCTGCGGCCAGCGTGCTCAAGGCCAAACCCTGGCGAAGGAAATCTCTGCGTGTAGCCATGCTTAGCAAATGAAAATCGGATGACGCGTACTATAGCCGAACGGCACGCATTTTCAAGCAAGGATCACTGGCCGGTGCAGGGGCAGAAGCGGCGCTTGGTGGAGGTGGCGCAGACGTTGTCGGCGTTGAGCTGCTTCCAGAAGAACTCGCAGTCCAGGCCCCAGCAGGACTTCTCGCGTCCCGCGCTGATGTAGCCCATGTGGGCGTAGAAGCCGCTGGCGGTGGCCGTGCTGTGCAGCTTGAGCATGCTGACGCCCCAGCGCCGCGCCTGCTCTTCCAGCCCGCACAGGAGCGCACGGCCGATGCCCAGGCCGAGCGCCTCGCGCACCACGTAGCACAACGAGATCTTGCCGGCCTGGTTGATCAGGGCCACGCCCACCACTTGCCCCTGGTACTCCGCCACCAGGGCGTAATTGTTCGGCGCGCTGAACCAGCCCGCGACCGTGACCGGCGTCTTGTTGCCCAGCCAGGCGTCCAGCTTGCCCGGATCGCCTTTGTGGTCGAGCTCGCAGCATTCCGTGATCGAACGGCGCAGCACGGCGCACGCGGCGGGCGCGTCCTCGGGAGTGGCGGGGCGGATCGTCAGTGTCATTGCAACAAGTTAAGCAAAACGGCCATTGGTCTTTCCAACGCTCAAGCGCCGGGCGGGCAGAACTATACACCGAACTGCGCCAACGCGTGGAAACCGGCATATGCATGTCTCCATGCCCATGATTCTGAACTTTTTTTTGTGATCCGGCCGCGTTTTGGCGCGCGCGCCATTTACATAGACGAGTCCCGGTGATATCGTCTGTTCTTAAAGTAATGCTTCACAGCTAGACACAATCTCACCAGAGCGTGACACACATTTTTAGCGTGGAGCCCCTCTTCTGACGCAGGATACCCATGATGAAGAAATTGCTCATTGCCGCTTTGATGTCGACTGCCAGCGCCGCCATGGCGATGCCGCTCGGTTCCCAATCCGTACTCGTGGTCGACGACGCCGGCAAGGTGCTCGTTGAAAAGAACGCCGATGCGATCGTGCCGATCGCGTCGCTCACCAAACTCATGACCGCCATGGTGGTGCTCGATGCCCACCCGGACATGGACGAGAAGATCGCCATCGACCGCGCCGACGTGGACTTGCTGAAGCACAGCACCTCGCGCGTGCCGGTGGGCGGCGTGATCTCGCGCCGCGACGTGCTGCAGCTGGCCCTGATGTCCTCGGATAACCGCGCCGCCGCTTCGCTGGCGCGCACCTACCCGGGCGGCACCGACGCCTTCAAGCGCGCCGTCAAGGCCAAGATCGCGGCCCTGGGCATGGAGCACACCGTGATCGAGGAACCGACCGGCCTGTCGCCGCACAACCGCTCCAACGCGGAGGACCTGGTGAAGATGGCCGCCGCCGCCGCGCAGTATCCGGAAATCACCCGCATCACCACCTCCGCCAAGGACACGGTGGAAATCAGCGGCCGCGACGTGGGCTTCCACAACACCAACCGTCTGGTCGGCGCCAAGGGCTGGGACATCGGCCTGTCCAAGACGGGCTACACGAGCGAGGCCGGCCGTTGCCTGATCATGCGCATCAAGTCGGCCGGCAAGAGCGCGACCATGGTGCTGCTGAACGCAAAGGCCAGCTCGGCCCGCGTGCTCGATGCGCTCAATATCCGCCGCTTCCTGAATGGCGAACCGGCGACGCCGGCAGCCAGGGCCGGCCGCATCCTGCCGGCCAAGGCCACCACCACGCGCAAACGCGGCAAGGTCGCGGCCCGCAAACGCCGTTCCTGACATACAGACGTAAAGACAATTTACCGACAATTGTCTCCGGCGGAGGGTGCTAAGGTGACGCACTCTCCACTCGCTTTACGCCGACATGAAACTGCTGTTGCCGCTCTGCTTCGCCGCCTTCCTCTCCGCCTGCGCCAGCGCGCCTGATACCCGCAAGAACGACACGGCCGCCGCCGGCGACATGCCGGAATACGCCACCGGCAGCATCATCGCCAAGAAGAACAAGACCCGCAGCGACGGCGTGCAGGCCACCACGTCGACCGCCGCGCTCGAGGAAATCCGTCAGAACAATTCGGGCACGGCCCGTTAATCCGGCAGCAGCCGCGCCACGCGCGCGGCGCCGGCCGCCCTGGCACGGCGCGTGCCGTCCACCAGCAGGCCGCGCGCGGCAGCCTGCACCTGCCGCGGGTCCGCCTTCGACCAGTCGGGATCGGTCTGGCCGCGGCCGAACAGGCGCACGGCGAGATCGTGCGCCAGCCAGTATTCGGCATGCGGATGCGGCGCCGCGCGCCCATGCTGGGCCCCGCTGGCGAACTTGCGCAGCAAGGGCATCGGATCGCTCGCCAGCACCAGCTCCGTGAGCTTGGCGCGATATTCGAGTTCCGGCTGTTCCAGCGCGGGGAAGGCGCGCTTGTCCGCGAAGTGCTGGCCCTCATGTCCGAGGTAGCTGACGCGGAATTCCTCGCTCGTGGTGTCGTAGCGGTCGGCCAGCGCATACAGCGTGTCGTCGGCCGTCCAGCCGCCGGTGCCGTAGCGGCCGCAGCTCGCGTAACTGAGCCAGCCGCGCGACAGGAACGCGTCGAGGAACACCACCTTGACCGTCACGTCCTGCTCCGGCAGGCGCACCTTGAAGCTGCGCGGGCTATCCTTCTTCCACACCATCAGCTCGTAGTACGGGTGCGTCACGCCGGTCAGCGCGTGCAGGCCGGCCCGCTCCAGATGCAGGCGCGCCTGGTCGGTGGCGGCGTCGATGCTGGTGCGGTCCCAGCCCGGCTCCGGCAACAGCGTGTTCAGGTCGGACAGGAGCGCCGCCTGCGCCTCGTCGCGCTTGGCGGTGCCCAGCATCTGGCTGTGCCAATAGCGGCGGAAGGCTTGCAGGAACGGCGCCGCCGGCCCCTCTTCGGCGGCCGCCGCGGGCGCGGCGAAGCGTTCGCGCACGCAGGCGACGGCGCGCGCGTCGCGCGGCGGCAGCTCCGCCGTGGCCGATATGGTGCTGAGCGCGCCGCGCACGTCGCCCTGGATCAGGTCGCGGCGATAGGCGGCCAGCGGATCGTCGGCGGCAGCGGCGGCGCCGCAGGCCAGCAGGAGTGGCAGGATCAGGGTTTTCATGGCGCCAGTCTAGCGCGGTCCGCCCGGCCCGTTATTGAATCCGGCTCGCGTTTTTGAACGCGCGTGGCGTTCTGCCGGTGGCCGCCTTCACGGCGCGCGTCAGGTGGGCCTGATCGGCGAACCCGCAGCGCGCGGCGATCTCCGCCAGCGGCGCGGCTTCGTGACGGATCATGTCGATGGCGGCGTCGAGGCGCCGGGCGCGCGCGTACTCGCCCAGGGTCTGGCCGGTCCAGGCGCGGAAAGCGCGGGCCAGGTGCGAGGGGTGCACGCCCGCGGCGCGCGCAAAGCCGCCGAGCGAGACCGGCTCCCCGGGCGCGGCGTCGATGCGCTCGCGCAGGTCGGCCAGCCAGGATGGAACGCCGCCCGGTGCCCTGGCCGGCGCGGCGCCGTGCAGCAGGTCGAAGATCGCGGCAGCCACGCCGAACGGCCGCAGCGGGTCCGGGGCGGCCAATTCGCGGCGCAGGCGCGCCAGTGCGCGCCCATCCGCCCGCGCGGCGGGGGCCTGCGCACCGAACCAGTCGCGCCAGCAGCCGTCCTCGCGCCACGCCGTCTCCGGTGTCACGTTCAGACAGATTCCCCCCTGCGCGCCGAACGCGTTCGCGTGTTCCGCGCCGGCGCCGTGTCCGAGCACGGTTCCGGCCTGTGCCTGCAGCGTGCGCGAGCGCGTCGCCTCGGAATAGGCCCCCGCCATGACGACGCAGACGTAAGGCTCGGCATGGACGTGCGGCGCGATCCGTTCGTGCGCCGCATGCATGTGTTCACGCACCAGCAGGCCGCCGATGGATAGGGACAGGCGGCAGTGGCCGAAATTCATTGCGCGCCTCCATTCAACTTGGCGCGCAGGCCGCTGGCGCGCTGGGTGCGGGTGGCGATCGCCTCTTCCAGCACCTGGGCGTTCCAGGACATGAGCGTGAAGCGTGTGCTGGCGCGCGTGATGCCCGTGTAGACCAGTTCCCGCGCCAGGACCGCATTGCGTTCGCGCGGCAGCACCATCACGGTGTGGCTGAATTCCGACCCCTGGGACTTATGGACCGTCATGGCGAAGGCCGTCTCCACGTGCCGCAGGCGGGTCGCCAGCACACTGCGCACCGCGTCGCCTTCCAGGAAGTAGACGCGCAGGGAACCAGGACGTGCCGGATCGGGCAGCGTGATGCCGATGTCGCCGTTGAAGACGCCGGTGGCATAGTCGTTACGGGTCACCATGACCGGCCGGCCCGCATACCATTCTCCGCGCGCGGCCAGCAGGCGCATCGACTCCAGGCGCGCCTCGATGGCCGCGTTCAGGCCCGCCACGCCGTATTCGCCTTCGCGCGTCGCGCACAGGATGCGGAACGTTTCGAAGGCCTGCAGGATCGGCGCCGGATCGAACGGAGCGCTGCGCACCAGGTCGAGGTAGGGACGGTAGCCATCCACTGCCAGCTGCACCACGGCGTGCGGCGTTGCCCGCTCCTGCCAGTCGACCGCGTCGTCCGGGCCGCGCAGCAAGGCCATCGCCGCGGCGGCGTCGCCGGCATTGACCGCCAGGGCCAGCTGGCCGATCGGGCCGCCGAAGCGGCGGCTTTCGCGCAGCATCACCGTGCATTGGGCCAGCTGGCTGCCGGCCCCGGCGAATTCGGCCGGAATCGCTTCGCCGGTCGCGTCGGCGGCATAGGCCACGGTGGCCGGGCGGTAGTTGCCCTTCTCCGCCGCGTGGCACAGGTCGCCCAGCACGGCGCCCGCTTCCACCGACGCCAGCTGGTCCTTGTCGCCGAGCAGGACCAGCGTGGCCGTCGGCGGCAAGGCATCCAGCAGCGCCGCCATCATCTCCAGGTGGACCATCGATGCCTCGTCCACGATCAGCACGTCCACGTCGAGCGGATTGCCGCGATGGTGGGCAAACGCCCGCGTGTCGGGCCGCGCACCGAGCAGGCTGTGGAGCGTGCGCGCCGCGCCCATGCGGGCCGTCAGCTCGCGCAGCGGCAGCGCGTGGCCGACTTTTTCGGCCAGGTCGCCCAGCGCCTTGTCGATCGACTGCTTCAGACGGGCCGCCGCCTTGCCGGTCGGCGCGGCCAGGGCGATGCGCTGGCGCCCGGGATCGTCCGCCATCGCGAACAGGAGCGCCAGCAGGCGCGCCACGGTATAGGTCTTGCCGGTGCCGGGGCCGCCGGTAATGACGGCGATCCGTCCGCGCAGCGCGATCGCGCAGGCCAGGCGCTGCCAGTCCGGCCCCTGCGCGCGGCGCTGGTTGGAGGCGAACAGGATGTCGATCCAGCCACGCACCCGCTGCGGGTCGACGTCGCGCACAGCGGCGGCGCGGGCATTGACGGCATCCGCGGTCAGCGCCTCGTCGCGCCAGTAGCGACGCAGATACAGGCGGGTGCCGTCGAGCACCAGCGGCTGGCCGAAATCGAAGCCGCCGGCATCCCACACCTGATTGCAGGCGGCCAGCGCATCGGCCCAGGTCTTGGCCGTCTTCGGCAGCGGGCCGCAGGTCTCCGCCAGGCCTTGCCAGGCTGGCGGCTCCCATCCGAGCAGCGCCGGCATGCCGGACGGGAGATCTTCCAGCCGCAAGCAGGCGTGGCCCCTGCCCTCCAGTTCCGACAGTGCGACGCAGGCCAGCGCCAGCGCCGGCGCGGCGGGGCCGAGCGAGGCCGTGAAGCGGGCAAACGCGCCCGACAGGCGGCGCAGCTGCCCTTCTTCCGTCAAGCGGGTCACCTCGGCCCAGAATGCGTCAGGCTGTTCCATCTTCGCCTCTCATCATCCGGTCCAGGTCCGCCAGCAGGCCGGCGTCCGGGGCGAGCAGGAAGCAGCCGTGCGTCTGCGGATTGGCGATCCCGCGCAGGAACAGGAACACGGCGCCGCCCAGGTGGCGCTCGGGAACGTAGGCGTCGTCCAGGCGGCTTTGCAGCAGCCGGTGCAGGGCCAGCTGATACAGCGCGCCCTGCACGTCGTAGTAGTGCGCGGCCATCGCCTGCGCCATGGCGGCGCGGCTGTAGGCGGCGTCGCCCGGACCGAGGGCATTCGACTTGTAGTCGAGGATCCAGTATTTGCCGTCATGCTCGAACACCAAGTCGGCGAAGCCCTTGAGCATGCCGTGCAGGCGGCGCTCCGGCAGCGGTGCTCGCGCGGCGCCCTCGAGCACCCGCGCCGCGCACAGGCGCTCCAGCGCGCGGGCGTCGAGGCGCTGGCTCGGGAACCAGAATTCCATCTCGGGCAGCACCCGCTCCAGGTCCGACAGCGACGCCTGCAACGGCGGCAGCACGGTGGCGGCCAAGGCGCGCATCCACGCGACGGTGTCCTCGCGCCGGTGGTCCCAGCCCGCGCGGGCGATGCGCTGGCCGATCCGCTCCTCGAAACGGGCCTCGTCCACGCTGGCGAAGCCCTCGCCGGCCAGCCACTCCAGCTGCTCGTGCAGGAAGTTGCCGGGTACGGAACCGCGCGGGAAGCGGTGCCAGGGGGCGTCCTCGGTGCGCTGCGGCGTGGCGTTCCCCTCCTCTTCCAGCAGGGTCTCGTCCTGGGCCCGCATCGGCGCGGCATTGGTCTGGCGGGTCAGCGAGGTAAAGCTGCCGACCGACCAGTCGCGTTCGAACTGGCCCGTGAAGCGCGCCGCCTCGGCCAGCGGCGGCGCCGTGTCCGGCCGGCTCAGCATGGTCAAGCCTTCCGGGGATGGCAGCATGCGCAGTTCGATGGCGTCCTCCTCGCCGCGCAGGCGGGCCAGCGCGGCGCCGAGGTCGGACGCCGCGATCGGCAGGCCGCCGCCAAGGAGATAACCGAGCGCCGATTCGTGCAGCTGGTTGCCGCCGCCGCGCGGGCTGGCCACCGCGGCCACGCCCAGCCAGAGGAAGTGGCGGGCGCGCGTCAGCGCGACGTAGAGCAGGCGCAGGTCCTCCTCG
>DASRUW010000522.1:0-5306 GCA_035655255.1 Telluria sp.
CGAAGGCGCCGTAGTAGCCCTCGTGATAATGCGGGCGCGGACCCGGCGCGCCGTTGTCGCGGCCGCCCGCCTCCAGCGCGGCGCGGTAGAAGGCCTGCACCTCGTCCTGCGAGCCGGCCCGCCAGGCCAGGTGCGCCCCGCTCGTCGCGGGCAGCGCAGCCACCAGCCAGGTATCGGTCTGGCCATTCCGTCCCAGCCCCACGATCCGCACACCCTCGTGCGTGAAGTCGTTCGCCACAGCATAGCCAAGCGGCGCCAGGGCCGCCTGGTAAAAGCGCAGGGATTTGTCGATGTCCGCGACGCGGAACGTCATGTGATCGAGCATATCAACTCCATAACGTAGTCAAAAAGGACATCTTACTTGAAGGTGGCGCTGAAGGTGCTCCCTTGTCCCGGTTCGCTGGCGATGGACAGCGCGCCGCTGTGCCGCAGCAGCACGTGCTTGACGATGGCCAGGCCCAGGCCCGTGCCCTGGGTTTCGCGCGAGCGGCTCTTGTCGACGCGGTAGAACCGCTCGGTCAGGCGCGCGATGTGCTTCTGTTCGATGCCGATGCCGCTGTCGGTGACGGCAAAGCGCGGCCCTTCCGGCGTGTCCTTCCAGCTGATGTGGATCTTGCCGCCCGGCGGCGTGTAGCGCACCGCGTTCGACGCCAGGTTGGCGAAGGCGCTGCGCAGCTCCTCGGCGCTGCCCATCATGTCCGGCCCGTCGATGGTGGCGCTGATCTCGTGCTTGCCGTTGGAAAGCGCGCGCGCTTCCGCCACCACGCCTTCGACCAGGTCCGTCATATGCACCTGCTCGGGCCGCAGCGGGTAGTCGATCGATTCGAGACGCGACAAGGTCAGCATGTCCTCGATCAGGCGCTGCATGCGGTGCGCCTGCTCCGTCATCAGCCGCAGATGCGACTGGCGCGTGGCCTGATCCATGTCCGGGTCGGCGCTGGCGATCTCCAGGAAGCCGGCGATCACCGTCAGCGGCGTGCGCAGCTCGTGCGAGGCGTTGGCGATGAAGTCGCGCCGCATCTCTTCGATGCGGTCGGTCTCGGTGGCGTCGTGCGACACCAGGATCTGGCGCCGGTTCTCGAACGGGATGATCTGCACGATCAGCTTGCGCCCGCGCAGGCCGATGGTCAGCGGCTGCTCGTAGCGCCCCAGGATGACGTAGTCGATGAAGTCCGGATGGCGCACCAGGTTCGTCACCCGCATGCCCTTGTCCTTCTCCAGCGTCAGGCCCAGGTGGCGTTCGGCGGCCGGATTGCACCATTCGAGGAACAGCACGTCGTCCATGATGGCCACGCCGTCCGGCAGCAGGCGCATGGCCTGGCGAAAGCGCGTCAGCCACTCCGTAAGCTCGGCCTGGTTGCGCTCGTCCTCGCGGCGCAAGCGGTACAGGCGGGCGAAGATGCCGGTCCAGGCGCCCCACCCGTCCGGCAGGCGGGCCGAGGACGGCTCGTCCAGCCACTGGCCCAAGGCATACAGGTAGTGCAGCTGGGTGAGCAGGAACACGCCCAGCGCCAGCAGCATCGCGGCCAGGCCGTACATGGGCGACGAGAACCAGGCGACGAAGGCGCCCAGCGCGCACACGAGGGCTACCCGCAGCAGCGCGGGCACCCAGAACAGGAGTTTGGGATTCATTTTTCGGACAGCATATACCCAACGCTGCGCACCGTCTTCACCAGGTGGTCGGCGCCCTTGAGCGCCTTGCGCAGGCGGAGCACGTGCACGTCGACCGTGCGCTCCTCGATCGCCACGTGATCGCCCCAGACCTTGTCCAGCAGCTGGCTGCGCGAGAACACCCGTTCGGGATGCGCGAGCAGGAACTTGAGCAGCTTGAATTCCGCGTGGCCGATCTCGATCCGCTCGTCGCCGACGCTGACCGCCATGCTGAGGGGATCGAGCCGCACCCCGGCGAAGGACAGCGGCTCGGCGCCCTGCTCCGGCGCCTTGCGCCGCAGCAGCGCGCGCGCCCGCGCCACCAGTTCGCGCGGCGAGAACGGCTTGGTGACGTAGTCGTCGGCGCCCGTGTTGAGGCCGGCGATCTTGTCCTCCTCCATGCTCTTCGCCGTCAGCATGATGACCGGGATGGCCTGGAACTGGCGGTCGGAGCGGATGCGCGACAGCAGGCGCAGGCCGCTCTGGTCCGGCAGCATCCAGTCCAGCAGGATCAGGTGCGGCACCCGGCGCGTGATCGATTCCCAGGCCTCGCCCGCGCTCTGCACGGAGCTCACGGTCCAGCCGGTGTCGCGCAGCGAATACTTGACCAACTCGGTAATGGCCGGTTCGTCTTCGACGATCAGGACAAAGGTTTCGTTCATCGTCAGGCGGCCGGCGTGTCGGAACCCAGGGAGGCCGGACGCTGGTGGCGGATGTCGCGCCCTTCGACCACGTAGATCACGTACTCGGCGATGTTCTTGGCATGGTCGCCGATCCGTTCGATGGCCTTGGCCACCCACAGCGTATCGAGGGCCGAGGAGATCGTGCGCGGATCCTCCATCATGAAGGTGACCAGGGCCCGCATGATGGAGCGGAACTCGTGATCCACGATTTCGTCCTGCTCGATCAGCTGCAAGGCCTGGCCGCCGTCCTGGCGCGCGAAGGCGTCCAGCGCGTCGTGCAGCAGGTCGGTGGCGGAGCTGGCGATGGCGCGCACCATCTCGTAATGGTTGATGCTGCTCGGGCCGCGCGCCTGCATGTCGCGCGTGGTGCGGGCGATCTTGGCCGCCTCGTCGCCGATGCGTTCGAGGTCGGTGATCACCTTCACCGTCGCCATCACGGAGCGCAGGTCGTTGGCGGCCGGCTGGCGGCGCACGATCAGGTGGTTGCAGGCGTCGTCCAGCTCGATCTCGAACTGGTTGACGGTGGAGTCGTCCCCGATCACGCGCGCGGCGCGCTCCACGTTCCCGGTACGGAAGCAGGTCATCGCCTCCGCGAACTGGGTCTCGACCACGCCGCCCATCTGCAGCACCTTGGATCGGATGGCTTCGAGCTCTTGGTCGTACTGTTTGGAAGAATGTTCGCCCATCATGTTCTCTGTCCTTGTTCTCAGCCGAAGCGGCCGGTGATGTAGTCCTGGGTTTCGGTGCGCGCCGGGTTCATGAAGATCTGGTCCGTTTCGCCGAATTCGACCAACTTGCCGAGGTACATATACGCAGTGTAATCCGAGCAGCGGGCCGCCTGTTGCATGTTGTGCGTGACGATGGCGATCGTGTAGTCCTGCTTGAGCTCGGAGATCAGCTCCTCGACCTTGGCCGTGGAGATCGGGTCGAGCGCGGACGTCGGTTCATCCAGCAGCAGCACGTCGGGCTTGACCGCCACCCCGCGCGCGATGCACAGGCGCTGCTGCTGGCCGCCGGACAGGGACAGGCCGGATTTATTGAGCTTGTCCTTCACCTCGCCCCACAGGGCCGCCTTCTTCAGCGCCCATTCCACGCGTTCGTCCATCTCGCCCTTGGACAGGTCTTCGTACAGGCGCACGCCGAAGGCGATGTTGTCGTACACCGACATGGGGAACGGCGTCGGCTTCTGGAACACCATGCCGACCTTCGCGCGCAGCATGTTCACGTCGGTGCCTTGTTCCAGGATGTTGCGGCCGCGGTAGAGGATGGAGCCGTCCGCGCGCTGGCCGGGGTACAGGTCGTACATGCGGTTCAGGGTGCGCAGCAGGGTCGACTTGCCGCAGCCCGAGGGGCCGATGAAGGCCGTCACCCGCTTCTCGTGGATGTCGAGGTTGATGTCGTGCAGGCTCTGGGTCTTCCCGTAGAAGAAATTGAGCTGATGGATCTGGATAATCTTGTTCATTGCGGAGCCTTCTGGCTGAATACGGTACGGGAGAGAATGTTCAAGCCGAGCACGCTGAAGGTCACCAGCAGCGCACCGCCCCAGGCCAGCGCGCGCCAGTTGTCGTAAGGGCTCATGGCGAACTGGAAGATCACATACGGCAGGTTGGCCATCGGCGCGTTCATGTCCAGGCTGAAGAACTGGTTGTTCAAGGCGGTGAACAGGAGCGGCGCCGTCTCGCCGGCGATACGGGCCACGGCCAGCAGCACGCCGGTGACCACGCCCGCCTTCACGGCGCGCAGGCGCACCATCAGGGCCACTTTCCAGCGCGGCGCGCCGAGGGCGTGGGCCGCTTCCAGCAGGCTGTTGGGCACCAGCTTGAGCATGTTGTCGGTGGTGCGCACAACCACCGGAATGGCCAGCAGCGACAGCGCGATGGTGCCCGCATAACCCGAGAAGTGCTTCACGTTGGCCACGTACAGGGCGTACACGAACAGGCCGATCACGATCGACGGCGCCGACAGCATCACGTCGGTGACGAAACGGGTGACCTGGGCCAGGCGTCCGCGCTCGCCGTATTCGGCCAGGTAGATGCCGGCCAGGATCCCGACCGGGGTCGAGATCATGGTGGACAGGCCCACCATCAGCAGGCTGCCGACGATGGCGTTGGCCAGGCCGCCGCCGTCGCTGGTCGGCGCCGGGGTCGATTGCGTGAACAGCTGCCAGGACAGGCCGCCGAAGCCCTTCACGATCAGCGTGGCGAGGATCCAGAACAGGAACACCAGACCGATCGACATGGCGGCCACCGACAGGGCGATGCCGGCGCGGTGCCGGAACAGGCGCTTGCGGTAGACGGGATTGATGGGACCGTTCATTTTGCCCCCTCCCGGCGCGACATCCCCGCCAGCATCAGCTTGGCTCCGGACAGGACGATGAAGGTGATGGCGAACAGGATCAGCGCCAGCGCGTACAGGGACGACACGTGCAGCTTGCTCTGCGCCTCGGCGAATTCGTTGGCCAGGGTCGAGGAGATCGAGTTCCCCGGCGCGAACAGGGAGCGCGACAGCTCGTTGGCGTTACCGATCACGAAGGTGACGGCCATGGTCTCGCCCAGCGCGCGGCCCAGGCCCAGCATGACGCCGCCGACCACGCCGTTCTTGGTGTACGGCAGGACCACCTTGCGCACCACTTCCCAGCGGGTGCAGCCCAGGCCATAGGCCGATTCCTTGAGCACGGCCGGGACGATCTCGAACACGTCGCGCATGACCGAAGAGATGAAGGGAATGATCATCACGGCCAGGATCACGCCGGCGCACAGCATGCCGATGCCCATGGCGGGACCGGCGAACAGCTGGCCGACGACCGGCAGCGCGCCCAGCGTGTTCTTCAGCGCCGGCTGCACGTACTCGGCGAACATCGGCGAGAACACGAACAGGCCCCACATGCCGTAGATGATGGACGGGATCCCCGCCAGCAGCTCGATCGCGGTGCCGAGCGGGCGGCGCAGCCACACCGGGCAGATCTCGGTCAGG
>DASRUW010000523.1:0-2306 GCA_035655255.1 Telluria sp.
CATGGACCACGCACTGCTGTACGGCGGCGACATCGATGGTGCGCGCGAGCTGTTCGAGAAGGTGTTCGGCTTCTCGCTGGTGGAGCGCATCAAGCTGGAAGACGGCACCACCGACCTGGCCACGTGGCTGACCTGCTCGGCCAAGGCGCACGACATCGCCATGGTGCGCCACGGCGAGGACGACAAGCTGCACCACGTCTCGTTCCGCCTGGAGAGCTGGGAGCAGGTGCTGCGCGCGGCCGACCTGATGTCCATGCATCGCGTGTCGATCGACGCCGGCCCGACCCGCCACGGCGTCACCCGCGGCACCACGATCTACTTCTTCGACCCGTCCGGCAACCGCCTGGAGACCTTCTGCGGCGGCTACGACTTCTATCCGGACATGCAGCCGCTGACCTGGACCTGGGACAACGTGGGCGCCGGCGTGTTCTACCACGACCGCAAGCTGAACGAACGCTTCCTGGCGGTGGTGACCTGATGGAAGCGCGCACCGCCACGCCCGGCGTCAGCTGGGAAGCAGCCAGCGCCGCCGCGGCCGCCGCGGTGCGCCACGCGCAGGCCAACGGCTGGCGCATCAACGTCGCCGTGGTCGACCGCGGCGGCAACCTGATGGCGTTCCTGCGCATGCCGGGCGCCTTCCTGCACTCGATCGACATCGCGATCGACAAGGCCTACACCGCCGCCAGCTTCGGCTTTCCAACCGGAGACTGGATGGCGGCGGTGGGCCACGACGAAGGGATGAAGCTGGGCTTCGCGGGCCGGCCGCGCCTGATCGTGTTCGGCGGCGGCCTGCCGCTGCGCGACGGCGAGGACTGGATCGGCGGAATCGGCGTGTCCGGCGCGTCCGCCGAGCAGGACGAGGCATGCGCCGCGGCGGGCATCGCCGCCATCGGTTTGACCTGAATTGACGCTACGGAGAAGAGACATGAAACAGATTGGGAATTTTATCAACGGCGAATACGTCTTCACCGAGCGCAGGTTCGAGAAACGGTCGCCCTTGAACGACGCGGTGATCGCCCAGGTCGCCGAAGCCGGCCAGGCCGAGGTGGACGCCGCCGTCGCCGCCGCGCGCGCCGCCCTGAACGGTCCGTGGGGCCGCATGCCGGTGGCCGAGCGCGCCGACCTGTTGCACGCCGTGGCCAACGAGATCAACTGCCGCTTCGACGACTTCCTGGAAGCCGAAGTGGCCGACACCGGCAAGCCGATGAGCCTTGCGCGCCACCTGGACATCCCGCGCGGCGCCGCCAACTTCAAGGTGTTCGCCGACGTGGTGCGCAATGTGCCGACCGAATTCTTCGAGATGGCGACGCCGGATGGCCGCGGGGCCCTGAACTACTCGACCCGCCGTCCGGTGGGCGTGGTGGGCGTGGTCTGCCCGTGGAACCTGCCGCTGCTGCTGATGACGTGGAAGGTGGGGCCGGCGCTCGCGTGCGGCAACGCGGTGGTGGTCAAACCGTCCGAGGAGACGCCGCAGACGGCGGCGCTGCTGGGCGAGGTGATGAACGCCGTCGGCGTGCCGAAGGGTGTGTACAACGTGGTGCAGGGTTTCGGCCCCGGCTCGGCCGGCGAATACCTGACCACCCATCCGGGCGTGAACGCGATCACCTTCACCGGCGAGACGCGCACCGGCGCCGCCATCATGAAGGCCGCCGCCGTGGGCGCGCGCCCGGTGTCGATGGAAATGGGCGGCAAGAACCCGGCCATCATCTTCGCCGACGCCGACCTGGACGAGGCGGTGGCCGGCACGCTGCGCTCCTGCTTCGCCAACTGCGGCCAGGTGTGCCTGGGCACCGAGCGCGTGTTCGTGGAGCGCCCGCTGTTCGAGCGCTTCGTCGAAGCCATGAAACGCGGCGCGGAGGGCATGAAGATCGGACTGCCCGACGCGGCCGACACCGACATGGGCCCCCTGATCAGCCAGGAGCACAAGCGCAAGGTGCTGTCCTACTACCGCAAGGCGGTGGAGGAGGGGGCGACCGTGGTGACCGGCGGCGGCGAGATCGCGATGCCGGGCCAGTACGCCGAGGGCGCCTGGGTCCAGCCGACCATCTGGACCGGCCTGCCCGATACCGCCTCCGTCTGCCGCGAGGAAGTGTTCGGCCCGTGCTGCCACATCTCGCCCTTCGACAGCGAGGAGGAAGTGATCCGGCGCGCCAACGACACCGAGTACGGCCTGGCCGCGGCGGTCTGGACCCGCGACCTGCAGCGCGGCCACCGCGTGGCGGCCCGCATCGAGGCCGGCCTGGTGTGGGTCAACAGCTGGTTCCTGCGCGACCTGCGCACACCCTTCGGCGGCGCCAAGCAGTCGG
>DASRUW010000524.1:0-4534 GCA_035655255.1 Telluria sp.
GGAGCGGAGTGGGAACGCAACGCACCTGCGGTCCCCGCGTCCGCGCAGATGACGTGCCTGCTCACCGCCGCCGATGGCCGCCGCTGGCTGGCCGACCTGGTCGAGCCGCCGCGCGCCCACCTCGTGCTGTTCGGCGCCGGCCACGTCGGCGCCGCCCTGGTGCGCGCGCTCGGCCCCTTGCCCTGCACGGTGACCTGGGTCGACGAACGCGAGGCGCAGTTTCCCCCCGACGTGCCGTCCAACGTCGCCATCGAGGCCACCGATACTCCGCAAGCCGCCGTCGCCGACGCCCCGCGCGGCGCGGCCTTCCTGGTGATGACCCATAGCCACGCCCTCGACCAGCGCCTGACGGAAGCCATCCTGGCGCGCGCCGACGTGGGCTGGTTCGGCCTGATCGGCTCCAAGACGAAACGCAAGCAGTTCGAGCACCGCCTGCGCGCGCGCGGCGTCGACGAAGCGCGGCTGGCCGCGATGGCCTGCCCGATCGGCATGCCGGGCATTTCCAGCAAGCTGCCCGCCGTGATCGCCGCCTCAGTCGCGGCCCAGCTGCTGGCCGTTTGGGAAGCCCAGGCGCAGGCCGCCGCCGCACCTCCGATAAGAATGGCCGCCGGCGCGCGGTCCTGACACAATAGCCTTATGTCGAATACCACCAACGTGCAAGCCTACCGAGCGAGCTTGCTGCACTTCCACGCCGATCCCGCCTTCGCGGAGGACGCCTATCGCTGGCACGAAGACGGCCTGCTCGTGATCGAAGGCGGCCGCGTGCGCGCCTGCGGCGACTACGCCAAGCTTGCGTCCGCGCTGCCGCACGGCGCGGACGTCCGGGACTATCGCGGCAAGCTGATCGTCCCCGGCTTCATCGACACCCATGTCCACTATCCGCAAACGGACATGATCGCCTCGCCCGCGCCCGGCCTGCTGCCCTGGCTGGAGACCTACACCTTCCCCACCGAGCGCCGCTTCGGCGACCCGGAGCATGCCGGCCAGGTCGCGGAATTCTTCCTCGACGAGCTGCTGCGCTGCGGGACCACGACCGCCATGGTCTACTGCACCGTGCATCCGGAATCCGTAGATGCCTTCTTCGGCGCGGCCGAAAAGCGCAACCTGCGCATGGCGGCCGGCAAGGTGCTGATGGATCGCCACTGCCCCGACTTCCTGTGCGACACCGCCGAAGGCGGGGCGCGCGACACCGAGGATCTGATCCGCAAGTGGCATAACCGTGGCCGCGCCATGTACGCCATCACCCCGCGCTTTGCGCCCACGTCGACGGAGGCGCAGCTGACCCTGGCCGGAGAACTGGCGCGCGCTTACCCGGATACCTTCATCCAGACCCACGTGTCCGAGAACGGCGACGAATGCAGCTGGGTGAAGTCGCTCTACCCGCAGGCGCGCAGCTACCTCGACGTCTACGACCGCCACGGCCTGATGCGCCCGCGCGCCATGTATGGACACTGCATCTGGCTCGACGACGACGATTTCGCGCGCATGGCCGCCACCGGCGCGGCCGCCGCCGTGTGCCCGACTTCCAACTTCTTCCTCGGCAGCGGGCTATTCGATTTCGCGAAAGCGGACCAGCACCGCATCGCCGTTTCGCTGGCGACCGACGTGGGCGGCGGCACGGCGTTCTCGATGTTGCAAACAATGAATGAAGCCTATAAAGTAGCGCGCTTGAAAGGCAGCTACCTGCCCGCCCTGCGCATGTTTTACCTCGCTACGCTCGGCGCCGCGCGCAGCATGCGCCTGGAAGGCACGATCGGCAGTTTCGCGGCCGGCGCCGAAGCCGACTTCGTCGTGCTCGATCCGCGCTGCACGCCTCTGCTGGCGCGCCGCACCGGCCATTGCGACAGCCTGGAGGAGCTGCTGTTCGCGCTGGCCCTGCTGGGCGACGATCGCGCCGTCGCGGCCACCTACGCGGCCGGGAAGCTGGTCCACGAACGCAGTCCCACTCACTGAAAGAACCATCCATGCACAAGACCCTGATCGGCCTGACGCTCGCACTGGCGGCCACGGGCGGCGCCCTTGCGGCCTCGCCCAAGGCGAACGAAGCGGCGACCGCGCGTCATTACGCTTCGCTGGTGAATACCGCAGCGCCCCAGCTGTCGGAACTGACCCTGTTCTTCACCCAGATGCCCAAGGGCGGCGACCTGCACCACCACTATTCGGGCGCGATCTACGCCGAGCAGTACCTGGACTGGGTGGACAAGATGGGCTTTTGCGTCAACAAGCAGACCTACCGCATCGAGACCGACAAGGCGGTGGTGGAGAGCCAGCGTGCCTTGAAGCCCGCTGAAAAAACCTGCGTGTCGGCCCAGGAGATGCTGCGCGACGACGGCGCCTACGCCGAGATGCTGCAGCGCTGGTCGGGCAAGGACTTCTACAACCACGGCGCCGACCAGCCGCCGCCGGACCGCCGCTTCTTCGACACCTTCGGCTACTTCGGTCCGGTCTCGAACGCAAACTTCAACGAGGGCCTGCAGACGCTCAAGCGCCGCGCCATCGAGGAGAACGTCGCCTACATCGAGACCATGTTCAAGATGGCGCCGCCGAACGCGGACGACGCCAGGTGGGACGCCGCCGTGGAGGCTGCCGCCAGCGACCAGGCGCTGCACGCGCAGTTCGACAGCATGCTGGCCGCGCTCGACGCGGACGCGTCGTTCAAGGGCCGCATGACGGACTTCGTCAATACGGTGAAGGCGGCCAGCGCCGGCATCGACGACGACAAGTTCACGATGCGCTACCAGACCTATGTGCTACGCCTGTTCCCGCCCTCGATGGTGTTCTCGTCGATGGTGGGCGCCTTCCAGTCGGCCATGCAGAGCAATGGCCTGATCGTCGGCGTGAACATCGTCGGCCAGGAGAGCAATGTCGTCTCCATGCGCGACTACACCCTGCACATGAAGATGTTCCAGTACCTGCATGCCAAGTATCCGCAGGTGAACCTGGCTCTGCATGCGGGCGAGCTCACGCTCGGGATGGTGCCGCCGGAAGGCCTGACGTTCCACATTCAGCAGGCGATCGATCTGGGCGGGGCGCGCCGCATCGGCCACGGCATCGACCTGGCCCACGAGACCGATGCGGTCGGCATCATGAAAACGATGAAGGAGAAGGGGATAGCGGTCGAGATCAACCTGACCAGCAACGGCTTCATCAACGGCATCAGCGGCGCGAACCATCCGCTCACCCTGTACCGCAAGTACGGTGTGCCCTATGTGATCTCGACCGACGACGCCGGCGTCACCCGCCACAACCTGGCCAACGAATACGTGCTGTTCGCCAGCCGCTACAAGCCCGGCTATGCCGAGGTCAAGCGGGCGTCTTACAACAGCATCCGCTACTCCTTCCTTGCCGATGCCGACAAGCAGCGCCTCGTGCGCCAGCTCGATCAGCGCTTCGCCGCCTTCGAAGCCAAGATTGCGAATCTGGCAAAGCTCCAGGCACGCTGAGTTTCGCTTCGAAATTTGTGGCCTGTGCGCGACATTTGTGATGCGCACAGGTAACTCTTTGAGAAAAAGCGGAAGAATCGATGTCGGCTTGGAATGGGTGCTTTTATAATCCAGCCCAAGCAGCACCTTCGTCCATCCAGCCTTTCCCTGCCCATTTATACATTCTTCGTATAAATGTCGAATCGAAAACATATTTGTCAGCCCTCTGGGGCTCATGCATAGTTTTCGGGGTGGCATAGTAATTTGTCATTCGGGGGAAACATTTGTTCGCTACGGTGTGGGGTTCGCTGCAACCGTTTCAGATGTCTATAACAAGTATCTTTTTGGGGTTAGAACAATGATCAGTCAAAACAGGATCAAGCTGACGAAGATGGCGCTTGCGCTGTCGATCGCCTTGTCGGCTGCGCCTACGTTCGCGCAGAACACCACATCCGCGGTAGAAGGCCGCATCGCCAGCGCCGACGGCAAGCCCGCCGCGGGGGCCAGTGTCTCCATCCTCCACGTCGAGTCCGGCACGGTCAGCAAAGTGGTCGCTGACGCCCAGGGCCATTACGTGGCGCGCGGTCTGCGTTCGGGCGGTCCGTACACGATCATCATCAACAAGGACGGTGTCAGCGAGAAGAAGGAAAATGTGTTCCTGAACCTCGCCGAAACGGCCAACGTGGACCTGACCCTGGGCCAGGCGGTGCAGACCGTGACCGTGGCCGGTTCGGCCCTGCGTTCCGAAACCTTCTCGCGCACCAGCATGGGCGCCGTGACCGCCATCGGCCCGTCCGAACTGGCGACCCAGTTCTCGATCCAGGGCAACCTGCAGGACTACGCCCGCGTCGACCCGCGCGTGTCGCAGACCGACAAGGAACGCGGCGAGATGTCCGTGGCCGGCCAGAACTCGCGCTACAACAGCCTCACCATCGACGGCGTGTCGGTGAACGACACCTTCGGCCTCGAAGCGAACGGCAGCCCGACGGCCCGTCAGCCGGTGTCGATCGAAGCGATCCAGTCGGTGCAGGTGAACGTCGCCAACTACGACGTGACCCAGAAGGGCTACACCGGCGCCAACGTGAATGCCATCACCAAGTCCGGCACCAACA
>DASRUW010000525.1:0-2660 GCA_035655255.1 Telluria sp.
GTAGAGGGCGCCGATCTCGGTCAGGCGCACGGTGCGCGTGGTTCGGTGCAGGAGGGTGACGCCCAGTTCGGCTTCCAGGTCGGTGATGCGGCGCGATATCGACGAGGCCGGCACGCCGAAGGCCCGCGCGGCGCGCGAAAAACTGAGTGTGTCGGCCACCTTGAGCAGGTAGTTCAGGGCGCGCAACTTATCCATGCGTGATCGATTTTTGTCGTTCCGGCAAAAGATTGTAGCGAATCTGCCTGATTCTGTCGCTAACAAAGTTTGCCTAGAATTCAGTCATCCCATCCAACCGGAGACTGACCATGACCACCATGCTGCAAGCCCAATACCGAGAACGCGGCCCCGTGCCCCAGGCTGTGATCGCGGCCGTGCCCTTCCAGCGCCCCGTCCTGTCGCAAGGCGAGGCCCTGGTCGAAGTGCTGGCCGCCCCCATCAACCCCAGCGATGTGCTGACCCTCACCGGACAGTACGGCATCCTGCCGCCGCTCCCCGCCATCGGCGGCAGCGAAGGCGTGGGCCGCGTGGTGGAACTGGGGCCGGACACGACCGGCCTCGCCGTCGGCCAGACCGTGCTGCTGCCCGCCGGCCTCGGCACCTGGACCACGCACCTGGTCGCGCCCGCCGCGCGTCTGCTCCCGCTGCCGAACGAGGCCGACCCGCAGCAGCTGGCCATGCTGACCGTGAACCCGCCCACCGCCGCGTTGCTGCTGAGCGAATTCGCCCAGCTGGAACCGGGCGACTGGGTGATCCAGAACGGGGCCAACTCGGGCGTGGGCAGCTATGTCGTGCAGCTGGCTGCGCTGCGCGGCCTCAAGACCGTCAACATCGTGCGCCGCGAAACGGCGGTCGACGGCGTGCGCGCCCAGGGCGGCGACGTGGTGCTGGTCGACGGCGACGACCTGGCGCAGCGCGTGCGCGAAGCCACCGGCGGCGCGCCGATCAAGCTCGGCATCGACGCCGTGGGCGGCAGCGCCACCATGCGCCTGGCCGCGACGCTGGCTGAAGGCGCCACCGTCGTCAACTACGGCGCGCTGAGCGGCGAGCCCTGCATCGTGTCGCCGCGCGAGATGGTGTTCCGCGACGTGACGCTCAAGGGTTTCTGGCTGGCGCGCTGGTACCGCACGGCGCCGCAAGCGAAACAGATCGCCCTGCTGACCGAGCTGGCCGGGCTGATCGCGGCCGGCAAGCTCAAGGCGCCGATCCAGGCGACCTACGGCGTCGAACAGATCAAGGAAGCCGTGGCCGCCGCGGCCGCGGGCGAGCGCAGCGGCAAGATCCTCATCACGCCGCGCCGCGGCTGAATGCGCCGCCGTACCGGGCGGCGTCCATCGTCATGCCCGTCTCACTGGCACGGGGCCCCGCCCGGCCGGCTGAATTGCGTCACCAGATAGCGCGCGTCGGCCACGTCCGTGTGTCCGTCGCCGTTCAGGTCGTAGCTGGCGTTCAGGGGCGGCGCGTGGCGCAGTTCGTTGGTCAGCAGGAGCAGGTCGGCGCGGTCGACGCAGGCATCGGCGTTGAGGTCGGCCGGCGCCACCGCCTCGCGCACGCCGGCCAGCGGCGTGAGCTGCTCGATGGAGCCATCCGCCGCCAGCCGGTGCGCGGACGCGGCCAGCGAAAAACGCTGCGGCCGCACTTGGTCCTGTAGTTGGTAGCCCTCGACCAGCACGTGCCACACGCCAGGCTGCGGGGACGGGACGGTCACCTGTTCCAGATTGTTGCGGTGGTCGCGCGCCCGGTGCGCGGGGTGGACGTCGGCCGGTGCGATGGGGTCGGGAACCGTGCATACGGGATCGGTGCGGCACGAGGCGATCGGCAGCGGCGCCAGCGTCCAGGCGTAGTGCGGCGCGGAAGACGGATCGAGCAGGACCAGGTCGAGATCGTTGACCAGGTGCGGCAAGGTTTCGTCCAGCGTCGAATTGGCCGCGACATCGTCCCAGGCCAGGGTGACGCGAAGCTCGCCGGCGCCGGGCGGCACTTCGATCCGGTACACGCGGCGCACTGGCGGGCCGAGCGCGTCCTCGCACAGGCGCCGCCCCGTCGTGGCGCAGTCGAAGCTGGCGCCGCCGCGCACCAGGGCGTCGGCCGCTTCGGCGTTCACTTCGCCGTAGCCGGTGGCGAAATCCGGTCCCTCGTAGAACAGCACCGGCGCGCCAGTGTCCGGGTTGTGCACGTCGCGCGGGTCCGCCTGCGGGTGCACGAGATCGGTGGCCGTCTGTGCCAGCACGGCCTTCAAGGTCGAGGGCAGGGGCGGCGTGTCGTCCAGGTTCAGGTGATAGTCGGCGGCGATGCGTTGCAGGACCAGGGCGACCGCGCCGGTGACGGCGGGCGTGGCCATGCTGGTCCCGCAGTCTTCGAGGTAGTGCACGGCGTCGTCGCTGGTGGAGAAGATCCCCGAGTCAAGCGTCAAGGGATCGATCCGCAGCGCGGTGATGCTGCCGCTCCACTGCTGCGTCTCGCCGACGGGCAGGCGCACGACGTGGAACTGTCCGTCCACCTGGGCGGCATAGCGCAGCGCGCCATCCACATATTGGCCGTGCGCGTGGCGCCAGAACAGGTAGGCCGGGGCCTCGAAAGCTTCCGGCGGCGGCGCGTAGCGATAGCGCAGTTCGACGAACTGGGACGGCGCCGCCGCCAGGTCCAACCCATTCACGAAACCG
>DASRUW010000526.1:0-3562 GCA_035655255.1 Telluria sp.
GCCATGACCCTGTCGCGTTTCTCGATCCCCTGCCTGCTGGTCCTTTCTCTTGCGGCGTGCGGCGGAGGTGGCGGAGCCGCGCCGGCAACGCCGCCGCCGGTCGTTAACCCGGTCCAGGCTGGAATCGCGCTGTTCGCCGGCGAACTTGGTGGGTCCGGCAATATCGACGGCACCGGGGCGGCGGCACGTTTCAGCAGCCCAACTGCCGTTGCTGCCGATGGGGCCGGTAACGTCTACGTCGCCGACGGTTCCACCGTGATCCGCAAAGTGAGCGCGGACGGCGCCGTCGGTACCTTCGCCGGCAAGGCTGACGAGGCAGGGACGGTGGACGCCAAAGGCTCTGCCGCGCGCTTCAGCGGCTTGAGCGACCTTGTCATCGACAGCGCCGGAACGCTGTTCGCCGCCGACGCATTCACGATTCGGAAGATCACCGGCGACGGCCAGGTGTCGACGTATTTTGACACCCGCACAGCCACGGGTTCGAATTCCGGGCAGCCGTGGAGCATTGGTTCGCTGGCGGCCGACGCCAACGGCAACCTGTACGCCATCGATACCGACACCAAGGTCGTGCGCAAGATCGCTCCGGACCATTCGGTCGTCGCCCTGGCCGGCAGACCCGGCGGCCAATGCCATCTGGTGGGGCGCATCCTGACGTGCGAACCGGTCGACGGCACGGGCGGGGACGCCGCGTTTGCCTGGCCCCAGGGCCTGACGGTGGATCAGAGCGGAAACGTGTTCGTCAACGATTCGGGTCACATCCGCCGCGTGACGCCGCAGGGCGAAGTCAGCACCATCCCGCTCGGCACGACGGGCACGCCCGGGTACGGATTCAACCGCCTTGCCGCCGACCGCAACGGCGGCCTGATCCTGTCCACGACCGGAGGCATCGTGCGCCGCGCGGCCGATGGCTCGGTCACGGTCCTCGCCGGTACGCTGGGCGATGTGCGTGGCGCGGCCGATGGGCAGGGCGCGCAGGCCGGCTTTTCCAATCCCACGGGTGTCACGGTGGCCAGCGACGGCGTCATCTATGTGGCGGATACGGGCAACTCCACCATCCGCAAGCTCACGCCGGCCGGCTCGGTGACAACCCTGGCCGGACGCGCGCCAGGCAGTGGCCTCGTCGCCGATATTCACGGCGTATCCGGCACGCTCGTCGATGGCTCGTCGATGGCCATCGACAGTGACGGGAACATCTATGGGGCGGCTCCGGCGCGCGCGGTCGTGGTCAAGGTCGATGCCATGGGAAGGCCGAGCGTCTTCGCCGGGCAGCTCGACCGCCCGAGCGTGGTCGACGGACCCGCCGCTTCGGCGTTGCTGGCGTCGCCCCTGGCCACGGCGCGTGACAGCGCCGGCAACCTGTACGTGCTGGGATCGAGCCAAGTGCGCAAAATTGCCCCGGACGGCAGCATCAGCAGTGTGGCCGGCGCGCCCTACATGAATGGCGCGGCCGATGGCAGCGGCAGCGCGGCACGCTTCACCGACCAGATGCGCGGCGTGGCGGTCGACGCCAAGGGCGTGTTGTACGTCACCGATCGCGATGCCGTGCGCAAGGTCACGCCGGCAGGCGACGTGACGACTTTGGCAGGCGCCGCGGTCGCCTGGCCGGAGCAGGGATCCGGCTCTGCCGATGGCCCCGGCGCGGCTGCGCGTTTTAACGCTCCGGCCGGCATCGCTCTGGACCGGGCAGGCAATGTGTATGTGGCCGACAGCGGGAACTACACGGTGCGCAAGATCACCCCGGATGGCCAGGTCAGCACGCTGGCCGGCAAGGCGGGCGAGCAGGGCGCGGCCGACGGCGCAGGCGTGGCCGCCCGCTTTGGCGTGTTGAACGGCTTGGTGGTGGACGACGATGGCAACGTGTATGCCGCCGACACGGGCAATCACACGATCCGCCGCATCACGCCGGCGGGCGTGGTGACGACGGTGGTGGGGCAGGCGGGCGCGATCGGCATCCGCCTCGGTGCGCTGCCCGGCACGCTGGGCGACCTGGGCGCGCTGGCGATCAAGGGCCAGCGCCTGTTCGTGCGCAGCGAAGGCGCGATCGTCGCCATCGATCTGCCGAAGTGAAAACAAAAACGCCGTAACCTGTTTGCACGGGTTACGGCGTCTTGCGGAATTCTGGTGCCCACGGAGGGACTCGAACCCCCACACCTCGCGGCACATGGACCTGAACCATGCGCGTCTACCAATTCCGCCACGTGGGCACTGCTTCTGCTATCATAACCGGCTTCGCAGAATTTCGCCAGATCACTGGTTCGATCTGCCTGCCGGCTCTCGCGCTTCATTGCTGAATCGCGAAAGACCAAGATTATAGCGGAACATTTGGAAATGTCAAAGCCGCCTCGTTACTATTTCGGTAGTGCGCACGGTTAGGTGATTCGCAAGTCTCCCGGTTACACTACGCGCTAGCAGTTGTTAGCGCATCCACAAGAACAAAGACCCAATTTGAATCAGCAAACACAACTCATACCGAGCCGGGAAGATCTTCTCGGACTCTTGCGCGGCACGGCCGAACCCATGGACCTGCCGGCAATCGCGCGCGCCCTGCGCGTCAAGCCCGCCGCCTACGACGTGCTCACGCGCCGCCTGGCCGCGATGGAGCGCGATGGCCAGATCCGCATGGACCGCAACGGCAATTTCGTCGTGCTCGATCATTCCGGCTTCATCTCCGGGAAGGTCAATGCGCACCGCGACGGCTACGGCTTCCTGATCCCGGACGACCCGACCCAGGAAGACCTGTTCCTCAGCGACCGCGAAATGCAGAAGGTGATGCACGGCGACCGTGTGCTGGCCAAGGTCACCGGCATCGACCGGCGCGGCCGGCCGGAAGGCACCATCGTCGAAGTGACGGAGCGCGGCAACACCCACATCATCGGCCGCCTGTTGAACGAGAACGGCGTGTGGCTGGTCGCCCCCGAGGACAAGCGCATCGGCAAGGACATCCTGGTGGCCGGCTCGCCCGGCAAGGCCAAGGCGGGGCAGGTGGTCAGCGTCGAGCTGATCGACCAGCCGGCCCGCTTCACCCAGCCCTCCGGGCGCCTCGTCGAAGTGCTCGGCGAGCTGGATGATCCGGGCATGGAAATCGAAATCGCGGTGCGCAAATTCGGCGTGCCGCATATCTTCTCGGCCGCGGCCCTGAAGCAGGCCGCCAAGCTGCCGGACCAGGTCCGCGCCGCCGACCTGAAGGACCGCGTGGACCTGCGCGACGTGCCGCTGGTGACCATCGACGGCGAGGACGCGCGCGACTTCGACGACGCCGTGTACTGCGAACCGGTCAAGATCGGCCGCAGCAGCGGCTTCCGCCTGATCGTCGCCATCGCCGACGTGTCGCACTACGTCAAGCCGAACGACGCGCTGGACGAGGACGCGCTCGAGCGCAGCACCTCGGTCTACTTCCCGCGCCGCGTGATCCCGATGCTGCCGGAGAAGCTGTCCAACGGCCTGTGCTCGCTGAACCCCGAGGTCGACCGCCTGTGCATGGTCTGCGACATGCTGGTCACCGCGGCGGGCGAGCTGCACGCTTACCAGTTCTATCCAGCGGTGATGTACAGCCATGCGCGGC
>DASRUW010000527.1:0-5982 GCA_035655255.1 Telluria sp.
CTCGGCGGCGAGATGAGCGGCCATATCTTCTTCAAGGATCGCTGGTACGGTTTCGACGACGGCCTGTACTCGGGCGCGCGCATGATGGAACTGCTGACCCGCTACGAGCATCCGTCCGCCGTGCTGAACGCGCTGCCGCAGTCGGACAGCACGCCCGAGCTGCACCTGCACCTGGCCGAAGGCGAGAACGTGGAACTGATGGACAAGCTGCGCGCCAGCGCGACCTTCCCGGGCTCGGAGCAGATCATCACCATCGACGGCCTGCGCGTCGAATACCCGGACGGCTTCGGCCTCGCGCGTTCCTCGAACACCACACCGGTGATCGTGATGCGCTTCGAGGCGGAGACGCCCGAAGCGCTGCGCCGGATCCAGAGCGAGTTCCGCCGCGTGATCGTGGCGGCCAAGCCGGACGCCAAGCTGCCGTTCTGAGCGCGCCCTTGAAAATCCTCCTGGTCCGCGTCTCCTCGCTGGGCGACGTGCTGCACAACCTGCCGATGGTGGCGGACATCCGCCGCCATTTTCCGGATGCGGTGATCGACTGGGTGGTCGAGGAAGCCTACGTCAGCCTGGTGCGCCTCAATCCCGGCGTGCGCAACATCATTCCCTGGTCCCTGCGGCGCTGGCGCAAGAGCCTGACCAAGCACGCAACACGCGCCGAGATCGCCGCCTTCTTCCGCACCCTGCGGGCCGAAGAATACGACTACGTGTTCGACACCCAGGGACTGCTCAAGACCGGCATCATCATGGGCGCCGCGCGCGGACGCCACAAGGTCGGCCTGGCCAACGGCAGCGAGGGCTCGGGCTATGAAGGCATCTCGCGCATGTTCCATACGCAAAGCGTGCCGACCGATCCGCGCACCCATGCGGTCGCGCGCGGACGCATCGTCGCTGGCGCGGCACTTGGCTATGCGGTTGACGTGGCGCCGGACTTCGGACTGCCCGCGCCCGTGCCGGGCGAGCCGCTGCCGCCCTGGATGCCACAGAAACCATACGCCGTGTTCTTCCACGGCACGGCGCGCGCCGCCAAGAAGTGGGCGCGCGAAAACTGGATCGCGGTTGGCCGCGCGCTGGCGCCCATGCCCGTGCTGTTGGCGTGGGGCTCGGCCGAGGAAAAGGCGGAGGCCGATGCGCTCGCTGCCGGCATTCCCGGCGCGCGCGTGCTGCCCAAGCTGTCGATGGACGAAGCGGTGCAGCTGGCCCGCCACGCCGCGCTGGCGATCGGCGTCGACACGGGCCTCACGCACATCGCCGCCGCTTTCGTGCGCCCGACCATCGAACTTTATTGCGACTCCCCGAAGTGGAAGACGGAAGGGAACTGGTCGCCCCGCATCGTCAACCTGGGCGACCGCGGGGCACCGCCCTCGGTGGACGAGGTGCTGGCCGCCGTGAGCCGGCTGACCTGATGCGCGCGCTTTACACCTTGCTGTGGTGGGTGGCCTTGCCGCTGGTGCTGCTGCGGCTGTGGTGGCGCGGACGCAAAGAGCCGGGCTACCGCCAGCACTGGGCCGAACGCCTTGGCCGCTATGGCGCCGCGACGCGCTCCGACCGGCGGACCATCTGGGTCCACGCCGTCTCGGTGGGCGAAACGCGCGCCGCCGAACCGCTGATCGATGCGCTGCTGGCCGCGCTGCCGGACGCGCGCATCGTCCTCACCCACATGACGCCGACCGGCCGCGCCACCGGGCGCAGCCTGTTCGGCCGCCACGGCGTGCGCCTCGTGCAGGCATATCTGCCGTACGACCTGCCGCACCTGGTGCGCCGCTTCGTGGAGCATTTCGCGCCCTCGATCTGCATCCTGATGGAGACCGAAGTCTGGCCGAACCTGATCGCCGTATGCCGCGCAAAGCAGGTTCCGCTGGCGCTCGTGAACGCCCGCCTGTCCGAGCGCTCGCTGCGGCGCGGCCGCCGTTTCGGGCACCTGATGACGGCGGCGGCGGAAGCGATCACCGTGGTGGCGGCGCAAACCGAAGACGACGCGCAGCGTATCCGCTCGCTCGGCGCGCCGCTGGTCGGCGTCACCGGCAGCATCAAGTTCGATGTGGCGGTACCGCAGGCAGCGCTCGACACTGGCGCCTGGCTGTGCGCACGTTTCGGCGCACGCAAGGTGCTGCTGTGCGCCAGCACGCGCGAAGGGGAAGAGGCCCTGATCCTCGACGCCTTCCAGCGTATCGATCGATCGGAGCGCCCGCTGCTCGTGATCGTGCCGCGCCATCCGCAGCGGTTCGACGAGGTGGAGGCCATGATGCGGGCGCGCGGCTTGACGGTGGCGCGCCGCTCCACGTTGGGGGACGGGGCAGTGGACGTGGACGCCGTGCTGGGCGATTCGATGGGCGAAATGTTCGCCTACTACGTGGCGTGCGACTGCGCCTTCATCGGCGGCAGCCTGCAGCCGCTGGGCGGGCAGAATCTGATCGAAGCGTGCGCCCTCGGCAAGCCCGTCCTGATCGGCGCGCACACCTTCAACTTCGCGCAGGTCTCGGACGATGCGGTGGCCGCCGGCGCCGCGCTGCGTGTGGCTGACGCGGACGATCTGCTGCGCCAGGCGCAGCACCTCCTCTCCGACGGCGCCGCGCGCGAACGCATGGGCGGGCAAGCGCTCGCCTTTGCCAACCACCACCGCGGCGCCGCCGCGCGCACGCTCGATCTGCTGCGCCCCTACTTGAAATAAGCGCAAGCGTCCGCATTTGCCGGACCATGTTCTTCTTCCTCCATCCCCGCAAAGTCGCCAGCGACAAGGCTGTCGCCGTCAAGGTGGTGCAGAACCGGCAGCAGCGCCAGCCGGTCGATGTGCACGCCCCCGTGCTGGTGGTCGAGACCAGGCAGCCTCCGAAAAAAGTCGAGTGAGCTCCGGCAGAGTCGGAGCGGAACTGCTACGCTAATGGTCTTTCTGCCATCCACGGAGGACCTGTCCATGCTGTCGAAGATGTCTTTACTGAGTGCGCTCGTTGGCGCGGCGTTCGTCGGCCACGCCTGCGCGGCGGACCTGTTCACGGACCAGGAACTCAAGACGGCGAACGAGCTGCGCGCGGCCGCCCGCGGCGGTAACCTCAGTTACAAGATCGCCGAGTCGCTGACCACGGAAGTCGGCCAGCGTATGGCCGGCAGCGCGAACGATCCGCGCGCGGTGGCCTGGGCCGAGGCGAAGTTCAAGGAGCTCGGTTTCGACAAGGTGTGGAAAGAACCCGTCACCTTCCCGAAGTGGACGCGCGGCGTGGAAAGCGCCGAGATTCTCGCGCCCTATCCGCAGCAGCTGAAGGTGACTTCGCTCGGCCTGTCGATCGCGACTCCGCCCGAGGGCATCACCGGCGAATTCGTGCGGGTGGCGAACCTGCAGGAGCTGATCGATGCCCCGGCCGACAAGGTGCGCGGCAAGATCGTCTTCATCGACCACAAGATGCGTAACGACAGCGAATACGGCAAGGTGCAGGCCGGCCGTTCGCGCGGCGCGTCGGAGGCCGCCAGGAAGGGCGCGCTGGCGGTGATCATCCGCTCGGTGGGCACGGACAGCCATCGCTTCCCGCACACGGGCCTCATGACCTATGCGAAGGACGTGGCCAGGATTCCGGCGGCCGCGATGTCGAATTCGGATGCCGACCTGGTGGTGCGTATGCTGGAACGCGGCCAGCCGGTCAAGGTCAAGCTTCAGCTGGGCGGCCAGATGGAAGGCACCTACACCTCCTACAACGTGATCGGCGAAATCACCGGCAGTGAGAAACCGGACGAATACGTGATGATCGGCGGCCACCTCGATTCCTGGGACCTCGGCACCGGCGCGATCGACGACGCGGCCGGAGTGGCGATCACGATGGGCGCGGCCGAATTCATCAAGCGTTCGGGCCACCGGCCGAAGCGTTCGATCCGCGTGGTGCTGTTCGCGAACGAGGAGCAGGGCCTGATTGGCGGCCGCCAGTACGCCGAGGCGCACAAGGGCGAGCTGGCGAAGATCCAGGCGGTGTCCGAGGCTGACGAAGGCCAGGGACCGGTCATCCGCTTCAATTCCTACGTGGTGCCGGAGGCGCTCCCCGTGGTCCAGCAGATGCAGTCGGTGCTGGCGCAGCAGGGGATCGGCCCGGGCGACAACAATGCGCAGCCGGGGCCCGACATGGGCGCGCTGAAGGCGCTGGGCGTGGCCAGCTTCGGCCTCACGCTCGACGCGCACGACTACTTCGACCTGCACCACACGCCGGACGACACCTTCGACAAGATCGAGCCGGACCGCATCAACCGCTCCACGGCCGCCTACGCCGCTTTCGCGTGGATGGCGGCGCAGGCGCCAGTGAGCTTCGGTTCCGGCAGCGCCGCCCTGAAAAAGTAGTTGCTTCAAAACCGGGGACAGACCCGCTTTTTCCGGCAACAAGTTGCCCGAAAAAGCGGGTCTGTCCCCGGTTTTACGGGAAGACGGCGGGGAGTTCGGCGGAGCGCTGCTTGAGGGCGGCCTTGGCGCCGTCGTAGTCGGGGAAGATTTGGCCGACCGTGGCCCAGAAGCGCGGGCTGTGGTTCATCTCGCGCAGGTGCGCCAGTTCGTGCGCGACCACGTAGTCGATCAAGCCGGGCGCGAAGTGCATCAGGCGCCAGTTCAGGCGGATGTGGCCCTGCACCGTGCACGAGCCCCAGCGCGTGCCGGCCGAGGACAGCGAGAACTTGTTGTAGCTGACGCCCAGCTGCGCTGCATAGTGGTCCAGCCGTTCCTTGAACAGCCGCTTGGCTTCGAGCTCGAACCAGCGCCGCACGCGCTCGACCAGCTGCCATTCGTGCAGGCCGGGCGGCACGCCGACGTTCAGTTCCTTCTCCGTCTTGTCGAACCAACAGTGGCTGCGCGCCGCTTCCTCCAGCCGCAGCGTGATCTCGCCGCCCAGGTAGGGCAGGCGCGCGCCGTCCTGCCACACGATCTTCTTCGTTTCGCGCTGCGCATGGCGCTCGCCGCGCTCGCGCATCTTGGTCAGGATCCAGCGCTGCTTGGCGCGGATGGCGTTGTCGATCTCCGCCAGCGTCAGGCGCCGCGGCGCCGTCACCTGCAGGCCGTCGTCGTCGATCATGAAACCGATCGAGCGGCGCGTGGAGCGGCGCAGCGCATATTCGAGGGTGGTGGTGCCGATCTGGATCTGGCGCCGCGGCTGCGCTTGCGGCGTGTCGGGAACCGTGGGATTGGGCGCCACCTTGGGCGGCGCCTTGAACAGGGGTTGCGGAGGCTGCGGAGGAGTCGCCGGCGGCGTGAGCGAGGCGAAGAAGTCCTGTGCGAAGAGTTCTAACTGGGTCCCGGTGATCTTGGGTGCGGTCATGTTGTGCTGCGGTGATGAAGCCTGGATCAACGCGCCGACACCTCCATTCAACCAGCGCTGTAGGCGTGGGGCGAAATGACGCGCATTTCTGATTCTATCCAATTTTCCACCTCTTGCATCAGCGTTTCGGGAGTGTGGTTTTCCGGCGATATCGGCTTGCCAACAGAGACCGTCACCACGCCCGGCACTTTGAGGAACGAGTTCTTCGGCCAGCACTCGCCCGAGTTTAATGCAATCGGTACCACGGCGGTATTGGTTTCGATCGCCAGGCGCGATCCGCCGCTTTTGTACTTCCCTTTTTTTCCGACCGGGATGCGCGTCCCTTCGGGGAACATGATGATCCACTGGCCGTCGGCCAGGCGTTCGCGCCCGCGCCGCACCACCTGCTGGAAGGCGTTCTTGCCCTGCCTGCGGTTAATCGGGATCATGCGCAGCAGCGCCATGCCCCAGCCGAAAAACGGAATCCACAGGATCTCGCGCTTGAACACGTAGACCAGGGGACGCGGCATGGCGGCGATCATGAAAATGGTCTCCCACGCCGACTGGTGCTTGCACAGGAGGACGGCCGGCGTGTCCGGCAGGTTCTCGTATCCCTTGATGCGGTAGTCGATCCCGCACACGACCTTGGCCAGCCAGATCACGAACTTGTTCCAGCGCGACGTGACCCAGTAGCGCTGGCTGTAGGGCAGCGGCGCCGCCAACA
>DASRUW010000528.1:0-5349 GCA_035655255.1 Telluria sp.
GGCTCGCTGATCCAAGAACCAGAACGACAGGATTACCTATGCTGCAATCGAAACAACCAGGATCGTCCCGCCCGGCTCAGTTGCTGGGCGCGGCCTTGCTTGCGCTGACGCTGGCCGCCTGCGGCGGCGGCGGCGGGTCGCCCGGCGCCACCGGCGCCGGCACCGGGTCGGGGACCGGCACCGGAACCGGCACCGGCACCGGGACGACCCCGGCCGAGCCGAGCATGGCGATGGCGATCGTGGATGGCGCCGGCGCCACCGTCACCACCCTGTCCGGCGCCCAGACCGCCACGCTGCGCGCGACCGTGAAGGATGCGGCCGGCAAGGCGGTGGACAAGGCGGTCGTGAACTTCGCATCGTCCGACGCCGCCCTGGTCGCGATCGAGCCGAAATCGGCGCTGACCGACAGCACCGGCGTCGCCGTGGTGAACGTCAAACCGGCCAGCACCACCGCCGCGGGCGCGATGACCATCACCGCCAGCGCCGTCGTGGCCACCAAGACCGTGACCGCCAGCGCCAACATGGCGGTCGGCGCGGCCCCGCTCACCGTGGGCAGCCTGTCGCTCACGCCGACCCCGACCGGCGCCCTGCCGGCCTTCAGCACCGTCCAGGTCAATATTCCGGTCACCAGCGGCGGCCAGGCGGCCACCAGCGTGTCCGGCCTGGTGCTGTCCTCGCTGTGCGTGGGCGACGGCACGGCGACCCTGGTCCAGGGCTCGCTGAGCAATGGGATCCAGACCGCCACCTACACCAATAATGGCTGCCTGCGCGGCAACGACACCATCACCGCCGCCATCGGCAATTCCAGCAAGACGATCTCGCTGGCCGTAAGCCCGGCCGATATCGGCGCGATTAACTTCGTCAGCTCCAGCTCGGGCGGCAACGCGATCGTGCTCAAGGGCTCGGGCGGCCTGGGCCGCTCCGAGTCGGCCCAGGTCACCTTCCGGGTCGTCGATCAGCACAACAACCCGCTGCCGGGCGTGGACGTGAACTTCCGTCCGACCACCAATACGGGCGGCCTGAGCGTGACGCCGGCCAAGGCGACCACGGATGCCGCCGGCAACGTGACCACGGTCGTCTCCTCGGGCACGATCCCGACGCCGGTGCGCGTGGTGGCCGAGGCGACCCGCAGCGGCGCCACCATCAGCGGCCTGTCCGACGCATTGACCATCTCGACCGGTTTGCCGATCCAGAGGAACATGTCGATGAGCTCCTCGGCCTACAACATCGAAGGCATGTCCTACGACGGCGTCACCGCCACCATCACGGTGCGCATGGCCGACCAGTACGGGAACCCGGTCTCGGATGGCGCCGTGGTCAATTTCGTCACGGAAGGCGGCGCGATCGGTTCCTCGGCGCAGGGCGCCTGCCAGACCGTCAACGGCGGCTGCTCCGTCACCCTGGTCAGCCAGGAGTTCAGGCCGACCAACGGCCGTGTGACCGTGCTCGCCTATGCGCAAGGCCTGGAAGACTTCGTCGACCTGAACGGCGATGGCCAGTACAGCTGCACCAACGTGCGCGACGCTTCCGGCAATGTTCCGGCCGTGTATCGCCCGCTGGTCGACACCTGCGTTTCCGGCGGCGAGACCTTCGCCGACCAGGGCGACGCCTTCCTCGACACCGGCAAGCACGGCGCCACGTCCGGGGTCATCGCGGGCGACTGGCTGGACGGCACCTACAACGCCGACCAGGACGACAAGCCCTTCCCGTACAATCACACCGGCTACAGCGCGGCCGGCGACGGCCACTGGGGAATCAACTACATCCGCCGGAGTTTCGAAGTCACCTTCAGTGGCTCCCATCCGACCCTGGTGCGCCAGTTCTGCGACGCGACCGGCTGCCGCGACTGGAACACCGCCACGGACGGGGACTCCACCCAGATCAAAGGACTGTCGGGCGCCGGCTGTTCGGGCCAGGCCCTGGTCTTCCGCTTGTTCGACTCGAACAACAATCCGATGCCGGCCGAGACGGCGGTCGGCACCGCGAACTCCGACAAGGTCAGCCCGGGCACGGTGTTCCCGCCGAAAGTGCCGTCGACCAACCAGATCGGCGGCACCCAGCACGTGGTCAACATCAAGGCCGATACGGCGTGCGCCCCGGGCTCCTTCCTGGTCACCGTGACCACGCCGAAGGGCGACGCGACGGCCTTCGGCTTCTCCTCGGCGACGAAAGATAATTGAGTTCCGGGAACATCTTCCTCGTCGGACTGATGGGGGCGGGCAAGACGACGATCGGCCGCCTCCTTGCCCGCAAGCTGGGTAAGCGTTTCGTCGATTCCGATCACGAGATCGAGGCCCGCACCGGGGCCACGATCCCGCTCATCTTCGAGATCGAGGGGGAGGCCAGTTTCCGCCGGCGCGAAGCGGATGTGATCCGCGACCTGACCGCCCAGGACGGACTGGTGCTGGCCACCGGCGGCGGCGCGGTGCTCAACGCGGAAAGCCGGCGCCTGCTGCACTCGCGGGGCACGGTGATCTACCTGCGCGCCTCGGTCGCCTCCATCCTCGCGCGCACCGCGCACGACAAGAATCGCCCCCTGCTGCAGACCGCCGATCCGCGCCAGCGGCTGGAGGACCTGACCGCGCAGCGCGAGCCCCTGTACCGCGAAATCGCGCACCTGACCATCGACACCGGCCGTCCTAACGTACAATCGATGGTTCAGAACATCATCCAGCAGCTGGACGCCATCTCCGCCGCCAAGGCGAAGGCGCCCGGCACACCGCCCATGAAACCGAATGCGACCACCGCGCTCAACGTCGATCTCGGCGAGCGCAGCTACCCGATCCTGATCGGCCCGGACGTGCTGTCCGCCCCCACTCTCCTGGCCCAGCACGTGCACGGCCGGCGCGCCGCCATCGTCACCAATAGCACCATCGCGCCCCTGTACCTGGAACGCGTGGCCGCGCCGCTGCGCGCGGCCGGCAAGGACGTGCTGTCCATCGTGCTGCCGGACGGCGAGGAGCACAAGAGCTGGCAATCGCTGATGCAGGTGTTCGACGCCCTGCTGGCCAACAAGTGCGACCGCAAGACCACCCTGGTCGCCCTGGGCGGCGGCGTGGTCGGCGACTTGACCGGCTACGCGGCCGCCAGCTACATGCGCGGCGTGCCCTTCGTGCAGGTGCCGACGACCCTGCTGTCGCAGGTCGATTCCTCGGTGGGCGGCAAGACCGGCATCAACCACCCCCTCGGCAAGAACATGATCGGCGCGTTCTACCAGCCGGTGGCCGTGCTGGCCGATACCGCCAGCCTGACCACGCTGCCGGACCGCGAGCTGTCGGCCGGCCTGGGCGAGGTGATCAAGCACGGCGCCATTACCGATCCCGACTACTTCGCCTGGATCGAGCAGAACATCGCGGCCCTGCGCGCGCGCGAACCGGCCGCACTGGCGCACGCCATCGCGCGCTCCTGCGAGATCAAGGCCGAGGTGGTGCGCCAGGACGAGCGCGAAGGCGGCCTGCGCGCGACCCTCAATTTCGGCCACACCTTCGGCCATGCGATCGAAGCGGGCCTGGGCTACGGCGCCTGGCTGCACGGCGAGGCGGTGGGTTGCGGCATGGTGCTCGCGGCCGACCTGTCGCAGCGCCTGGGCTATATCGACACCGCGACGGTGGAGCGCATCCGCCGCGTGGTGGAAGCGGCCGGCCTGCCGGTACGCGCGCCCGACCTGGGCGTCGAGCGCTGGCTGGAGCTGATGGAGGTCGACAAGAAAAACGAGGGCGGGGCGATCAAGTTCATCCTGCTCAAACCCCTCGGCAAGGCCGTAATCGAATCCGTTCCGCGGGAGCTGCTGCTGGCCACGCTGGCCGCGGGAGTGGCCTGATGGGACCGGAAGCGCATCTCGCCCCTTACGCTGCGCATTCCGACACGGGGCGCGGCCGCCGCCATCCGGAGGCGGCCCATGCCTCGCGCAGCCAGTTCCAGCGCGATCGCGACCGCATCATTCACTGTTCCGCCTTCCGCCGCCTCGAATACAAGACCCAGGTCTTCCTCAATCACGAGGGCGACATGTTCCGCACCCGGCTCACGCACAGCCTGGAGGTGGCGCAGATCGGCCGCTCGATCGCGCGCAACCTGCGCCTGAACGAGGACCTGGTCGAAGCCATCGCCTTGGCGCACGACCTGGGCCACACGCCCTTCGGCCACGTGGGCCAGGACGTGCTCAATGAGTGCATGAAGGAGCACGGCGGCTTCGAGCACAATCTGCAAAGCCTGCGCGTGGTGGACGAGCTGGAAGAACACTACGGCGCCTTCGACGGCCTGAATCTGATGTTCGAGACGCGCGAAGGCATCCTCAAGCACTGCTCGCTGACCAACGCGCGTGAACTGGGGCCGGTGGCGCAGCGCTTCATCGACCGCACCCAGCCGACTCTGGAGGCCCAGCTGACCAACCTGGCCGACGAAATCGCCTACAACAGTCACGACATCGACGACGGCCTGCGTTCCGGCCTGATCTCGATCGCGCAGCTGGAGCAGGTCGACTTCTTCGCGCGCCAGTGGCAGGACGTGCAGCGCACCTGGCCCGGCATCTCCGGCCGGCGCGCCATCTACGAAACGCTGCGCCGCCTGATCACGGCCATGGCGGACGACCTGATCGCCACCTCGGACGCGCTGCTGCGCCAGCATGCGCCGTGCGACGTCGAGGCGGTGCGCGCGGCGCCGCCGCTGATCCGCTTCTCGGACGCGATGCGCCAGGACGCGACGGAACTGAAACGCTTCCTGCGCGCCAACCTGTACCGCCACTACAAGGTGAACCGGATGCGGGTGAAGGCCAGCCGCATCGTGCGCGAGCTGTACGAGGCCTTCATGCAGGACACGGCGCTGCTGCCGCCCGACTACGTGGTGGCGGAAGGCGACGCGCGCCAGCAGGCGCGCAAGATCGCCGACTACATCGCCGGCATGACGGACCGCTACGCGATCCGCGAACACCGCCGCATCTACTCCCTCGACGAGCTGTAGCCCGCCCGTCGAACCCTGGTTTTTTGACCCTAGTTTTTTAGCCGGCGCCGAGCTGGGTCAGCAGTTTCTTGACGGGGGCGGGGAGTGGCGCGTCGGCGATGCGGGCGAGCGGCCACCACTGGTGCGCGGGCGGGGCGGCGGTCGGATCGGCCAGCACGACGTCGTAGGGCGTCATGTGCAGCTTGTAGTGCGTGAACTGGTGGGTGAGCGGCAGCAGCGGGCGCACTTCCTCGACCGCGCCGAAACGCGCGGCCGCCTGCGCCACGGCGGCGGTATCCGGCTGTGCGCCGAGCGGTGCGTGGCCGGCCACTTCAGGCAGCGACAGGAGACCGCCCCAGATCCCTTCCGGCGCGCGCTGTTCGAGCAGCACTTCCCCTGACCGCACGACGATCA
>DASRUW010000529.1:0-5120 GCA_035655255.1 Telluria sp.
GGCTTCGACTATCCGTGGCTCGACGAGACGGAGCCAGACCTGGTGCCGGACGGCCTGTTCTTCTCGATCGGTTCGGGCGACCGCTATCGCAACGTGTTCCCCCTGCTGCACGTGGAGGGCTTTGCCGACGGCATGCGCGCCTGGAAGCCGAACAAGCGCGTCATGATCCTGTCGCGCGCGGCCTACCTCGGCTCGCAGCGCACCGGCGCGCTGTTCTGGTCCTCCGACGTCTTCCCGTCCTGGGAAGCGCTGGCGCGCCAGATCCCGACCGGCCTGAACATGACCGCCTCCGGCATCGCCTACTGGGGCAACGACATCGGCGGCTGGCAGTGGCTGCCGCAATCGACCCAGGCGACCGGCCAGCCCCTGCTCGATCCGTCCGGCGCGCGCGAGACGGTCGGCCAGAACCACGACTATCCGGAGCTGTTCACGCGCTGGTTCCAGTACGGGACCTTCCTGCCCACCCTGCGCGTGCACGGCGACCGCAAGCACACCGAGATCTGGGAATTCGGCCAGCCGGCCGAAGCCATCCTGGCGCGCTACGACCGCTTGCGCTACCAGCTGATCCCCTACATCTACGGCCTGGCCAAGCAGACCTACGACACCGGCGCGCCCTTCATGCGCCCGCTGTGGATGGACTTCCCGCACGACCCCAACGTGGCCAACCTGGGCACGCAATACATGTTCGGCCCGGCCTTCCTGGTGGCGCCCGTCACCGCCCAGGGCCAGACCGAGAAGGACGTGTACCTGCCCGCCGGCGCCGACTGGTACGACTTCTGGACCAACGAGAAGCACGCCGGCGGCCGCTGGATCAAGGCGGCGGCGCCGATCGACCGCATTCCCGTGTTCGTGAAGGCCGGCTCCATCGTCCCGCTCGGCGCCGAGATCCAGTCCACCGCGACCAGGCAGGCCATCGCGGAAATCCGCGTCTACCCGGGCCAGGACGGCGCCTTCACGCTGTACGACGACGACGGCATCTCGTACGACTACCAGAAGGGCAAGGCCACCCTCACCCGCCTGCGTTGGAACGACGCGGCGCGCTCCCTCGACACGGGCGGCGACAAGGCGCTGGCCAAGCTGCTCAAGGTCGTTCAGTGAAGCGGCGCGACCTGTTCAAGGCCGCGCTGGCGGGGGCGGCCGCCGGGCCGCTCGCCGCGCAGGCGCACGCCCCGGCGCATGCGCGCGGCGTGGAAGGACAGCGCAAGGCGGATCGGGGCGACGGCACCTACCTGAACCCCATCGTCGCCGGCGACCACGCCGATCCGACGGTGCTCAAGGACGGCGCCGACTACTACATGACCTTCTCGTCCTTCCTGTCCTATCCCGGCATCGTGATCTGGCATTCGCGCGACCTGGTCAACTGGGCGCCGATCGGCCCTGCCCTCACCAAGCCGATCGGCTCGGTATGGTCGATGGACCTGGTCAAGCACGACGGACGCTACTACATCTACATCCCGGCCGGCGGCACCATCTGGGTGATCCACGCGGCCAGCATGCATGGCCCGTGGAGCGAACCGGTCGATCTGAAGATCGACGCCATCGACCCCGGCCACGCGGTGGGCGAGGACGGCAAGCGCTACCTGTTCGTCAACGGCGTGCGGCGCATCGCCCTGGCCGACGACGGCCTGTCGACCGTCGGCCAGCTCGAGAAGGTGTACGAGCCCTGGCACTATCCCGCCGACTGGGTGGTCGAGATGTTCGCCCCGGAAGGGCCGAAGATCTTCCGGCGCGGCTCCTGGTTCTACATGGTGCTGGCGGTCGGCGGCACGTCCGGCCCGCCGACCAGCCACATGGTGATCGCGGCCCGCTCGCGTTCCATCCACGGCCCCTGGGAGCACTGCCCCCACAACCCCATCGTACATACCAAACATGCGGACGAACCCTGGTGGTCGCGCGGCCACGCGACCATGGTCGAAGGACCGGCCGGCGATTGGTGGATGGTCTACCACGGCTACGAAAACGGTTTTCGCACGCTGGGCCGGCAAACCTTGCTGGAACCGGTCGAATGGACCGCGGACGGCTGCTTCCGTGCCAAGGGCGGCACGCTGGCCAAGCCGCTGCCCAAGCCGAAAGGCGGAACCGCCGGCCCGGCCGGCTACGCGCTGTCGGACGATTTTTCGGCGAACAAATTCGGCACCCAATGGACCTTCTTCGATCCAGCGCCCGGCGAGATGGAGCGCGCGCGCTACGAGGACCGCAGCCTGGTCATCCGCGGCAAGGGCACGTCGCCCAAGGACTGCTCGCCCCTGACCTGCATCGCCGGGGACCGCGACTACGAGGCCTCGGTGGTGCTGGAAGTCTCCGGTGCGGCGCAAGGCGGCCTGCTCCTGTTCTACAACGCGCGCGCCTTCTGCGGCGTCGGTTTCAGCGGCACCCAATTGCTGACCTACTACTGCGCGGAAGAGCAAAGCTGGATGCGCCAGGACCTCCCGGCCGGGCCCTTGCACATCAAGGTGACCAACCGCTCGCAGATCGTCACCTTCCACACCTCGCGCGACGGCCGCGCATGGACCCAGCATCCGTGGCAAATGGAAGTCTCGGGTTTCCACCACAACGTCTTCGGCGGCTTCCTCAGCCTGGTGCCGGCGGTCTTCAGCGCCGGCCAGGGCGAGGTGCGGGTGCGGGACTTCCGCTACCGCGCCCTCGCCTGAACGGCACGGCCGCGCCGCTCAGTCCGCGCGGCCGGCCGCCACCAGCGCGGCCTCTCCCCAGCTCACCGGCAGCAGTTCATTCCCCTTGGCCGCGCTGCGCGCCACCAGCTCGATCAGCTTGACGCCGGCGACTTCCACGCTCAACGGCTGCGCCGGCTGCCCCCGGCGCAGCGGCTTGCTCTTGGCCAGCAGCTTGCCGTCGCCGTAGACCATGAAGGTGACGGCACTGGCGCCGTCGCGGGCGGAGTCGTCCACGCCCACCTTCGCGCTCAGGCGGCGATAACCTTGGTTGCGCACCTCCAGCCGCGAATTGGCCAGGATGCCGATGCCGGCCGCATAGGTCGTGCCCGCGATGCGCAGCGTCTGGCCGTAGGGCGTGCTGTCCGCGCGCGCCCCGCCCCAGCCGGCGTACATGGGGCGTTCGCCCGCCCCCTTGGTCCCGTTCCAGGCAAACGACGAGCGGAAGATGGTGGGATCGGCCTGCGGCTGCGTGACGCCGTCCACCGCCGGATTCACGCTGCCCGGCTGCTCGGAAAGATACAGGCCCTGCTCCAGCAGGCGCGTGCCGCGGGCGCGGAAAATCCGCGTCTCGCGTGGCGCCACGCGCAGCCTGGTCTCACCCGTGAACGTGGCGCCGGCCTTGGTCCAGAGATCGGTCAGGGCGATCGGCGCATCCTTGCGGAACTTGAGATGCTCGGCGGTCAGGTCGACGTCGATCGGCGCGACGCCGCGGTTGAAGACAGCGACCGCCTTCTCGCCCGAGGCCAGCTGCTTGACCAGGATCTCGAGATCGTCCGCGTCGTAAGCCAGGGTCGCCTGGTTGCCGGCCGGGTCCTGGTTGACCGCGATGATGTCGGCGTTGCCGACGACGTCCATCAGCGCTTGCGGCAGCGTCCTCATGTCGGCGCCCAGCATCAGCGGCGAGTTCAGCATGGCCCAGAGCGCGAAATGCGACCTCGCCTCCACCAGATGGCCGGCATCGAAATCGCCGGCGCCGATAAAGAGCATGTCGGGATCGTTCCAGCCGCCCGGATGGCCATAGAATTCGCGCCGCGCGGCGCTGTCGAAATTGCTGAGCAGGCGGGCCCACGCCGGCCGGATGTCGTCGCTGGTGCGGGACATGTTCCCGAAATTCTTACCCCACGCGCGCACGTCGGCGGCGCCCCAGATGCACAGCGACAGCAGATAGTCGCCATCCGGATTGTGGCGCCGCAGGGCCTTGTTAATCTCGGTGAACTCCGCCTGCACGGCAGGGATATTGGAACGGCTCACCGACTCCAGGTCCAGCACCGGCGCCAGCGCACGGAATTCGCCCGCCCGCACCTTGTCGTTGCGCTCGTCGTAGGCGCGCAGGCCGCAGCCGTCGACCTTGATGAAATCGAAGCCCCAGTCGGCGAAATACAGCGCGATATCCTGGTCGATGTGGCCGTACAGTCCGACTTCGCGCTCCGCCACGCTGCCCTTCGGGAGATTGGGGTCGTTGCCGCCATAGGCCTGGGAACAGGTATTGCGGCCGAGATCCGAATAGATGCCCGCCTTGAGGCCCATGGCGTGCAGCTTGTCGGTAAAGGGACGGAAGCTGCCGCCGCCCGCGGCCGACGGGAAACGGTCGGTGCGGATCTCCAGGCGGCCATCCGGCATGCGGCGGCGCTGCGCCCAGCCGTCGTCGATGTTGATGTAGCGGTAGCCGCGCGCCGCCAGTCCGCTGTCGACGATCCGCTGGGCCGAGCCCATGATCTTCGCTTCGTCGATGTCGGTGGCGAACGCATTCCAGCTGCTCCACCCCATGGGAGGTGTCGCGGCGTGGCCGGCGGCATAGGCGCTCCAGTGCCCGGACGGCGCCAGCGGGTCGGTCGCCGCGTGCAATGCCGCCGTCGCGAACCAGAGGGTGAGGAGCGCCGAGCGAGGCCGCCAGCGTCGGGTGATTTGCTTCTGCATCAATGTCTCCGAAAAACTAAGGAACGAGGCGCGTCAGCGCACTTCGAGCTGGAACGGCGCGACCGGCAGATCGGCACCGCTGAACAGGTTCACAAACGGCGCATCGCCCCAGGCGTAGCGCACGCGCTTCACCCCGGGCTTGTTGGCGCCCGCCAAAACGACCGTCGTGCCGGCGACACGCGCGTCGGCATAGCGGCAGGACGTGCCAGCGCAGGTCTCGAAGCCGATAGGACGGTCCGACGAATACGTCACGAGGCCGCCTTCCGCTTCGCGAAAGCCGATGACGATGTCCTTGCCGCGGCGTCGCGCGGACACCGCATAAGGACTGCCTGGGACGGTGGCGGCGCCATAGGCGACTGCCCGCGCCGCGCGCGCCAGGCGCTCGCCGACGATGGTCTTCTGGGTCGGGTGAATGTCGAAGCGGTCGCCGACGTCGAGCGTGACCGCGAGTCCTGCGTGCGCGTCGTGCGCCACGGTGTCCGCCTGCGCGGCGCGCAGCTCGGCCCAGCCGGATTCGCCGGGCGCTTTCGA
>DASRUW010000530.1:0-9329 GCA_035655255.1 Telluria sp.
CTGGCGCGCCAGCGTGAGCTTGTCGGCCTTCGGCAGCACGGTGTGGCCATCCTCGTCGAACAGGACGATGGTGTTGTCGTCCTGCCCGAAGGTCTGGTGGCCGATGTTCCCGACCAGGAGCGGAATGCCCTTGCGTTCGCGCTTGGCCGCGCCGTACTCGAACAGCTTTTCCGATTCGGCCGCGAAGCCGACGCAGTAGGGCCAGCCGGAGAGCGACGTGGTGGCGGCCACCGAGGCCAGGATGTCCGGGTTTTCTTCGAACTGCAGCTGCGGCGCGCCGCCGTTCTGCTTCTTCATTTTCTGGTCGCTGGCGTTGGCCACGCGCCAGTCGGCCACCGCGGCGACGCCGATGAAGACGTGCTGGCCGCCGATGTGCTCCATCACGGCGTCGGACATGTCGCGCGCGCTGCGCACGTCGATCCGGCGCACGCCGTGCGGGGTGGGCAATGTGGTGGGGCCGGACACGAGGATGACCTCGGCGCCGGCTTCGCGCGCGGCGCGGGCGACGGCGTAGCCCATCTTGCCGGACGAGAGATTGGTGATGCCGCGCACCGGGTCGATGGCTTCGAAGGTGGGCCCGGCCGTGATCAGCACGCGTTTGCCTTCCAATACCTTCGGCTGGAAGGCGGCGATGATTTCCTCGACCAGGTCTTCCGGCTCCAGCATGCGCCCCAGGCCCGTCTCGCCGCAGGCCTGCTCGCCGCTGGCGGGGCCGAACAGGCAGATGCCATCCGCCTTCACCTGCGCCACGTTGCGCTGGGTGGCCGGGTTCTCCCACATTTCCACGTTCATGGCCGGCGCGATCAGGAGCGGCACGTGGCGCGGACGCGCGACGCACAGGGTGGAGAGCAGGTCGTCGCAGGCGCCCTGCGCCAGCTTGCGGATGAAGTCGGCGGAGCAGGGCGCGATCAGCACCGCGTCGGCTTCGCGGGTGGCGTTGATGTGGGCCATGTTGTTCGGCACGCGCGGGTCCCACTGATCGGTGAACACGCTCTGGCCGGACAGGGCCTGCATCGTCACCGGCGTGATGAAGTGGGTGGCGGCCTCCGTCATCACGACCTGCACGGACGCGCCTTCCTTGACCAGGGAGCGGCACAGCTCCGCCGCCTTGTAGCAGGCCACCCCGCCGGACAGGCCGAGGACGATGCGTTTGCCTTTCAGGTCCATGCTCATGGCGCCGCTCCGTCAGTGTTTGTTCACGCGCCGCAGTTCGTCGAGGATGAACAGCATGGCGCCGATGGTGATCGCCGTATCCGCGATGTTAAACGCGGGGAAGTGGCCGAGGCCCTCCCAGTGAAAATCCAGGAAGTCGATCACGTGGCCGTACAGCACGCGGTCGATCACGTTGCCGATGGCGCCGCCCGCGATCAGGGCCAGCGACCAGCAGAACAGGCGCTGCCCGGCGTGCTTGCGCAGCAGGTAGATGATGAAGGCCGTCGCGCCCACGCCGATGGCGGTGAACAGGTAGCGCTGCATGCCGCCCTCGTGATCGAGGAAGCTGAAGGCGGCGCCGTAGTTGAACGCGAGGACGATGTTGAAGAAGGACGTGACCGGCTTCGCCTCGCCCAGCACGAACAGCTTGTTGACGACGATCTTGGACAGCTGGTCGGCCAGGATGACGACGGCGGCGATGCCCAGCCACGGGGCCAGGCCGCCGGCGGCGGCAGGCGAGGACACGAAGGCCGGCTTGGATGCTTTTTTGGTTGCCATGGACGCTGTCGATCCTTATGCGAAGCTGCGCTTTTCGCCGCCGCCGAACAGATTGGCGAAGCAGCGGCCGCACAGGCCCGGATGGTCCGCGTGGCTGCCCACGTCGGCGCGGTAGTGCCAGCACCGTTCGCACTTGGCGTCGGACGAAGGCGTCACCATCACGGCTTCCTCGGCTTCGCTGCCCACTTCCTCGACCTTCGCCTGCGAGGTGATGAACACGAACTTGAGGTCCTCGCCCAGGCTGGTGAGCTGCGCGTACTTTGCCCCGTGCGCCTTGATGGTCAGTTCCGCCTGCAGGGACGAGCCGATGGCCCCGGACATGCGCACCTCTTCGAGCTGCTTGGTAACGGCGGCGCGCACTTCCATCAGCGTGGCGTACTTGGCCAGCAGCGTCTCGCGATCGGCCACTTCCGGCATCTTCCACCAGGTCTGGGTGAAGATGGTTTCGTCGCTCGCCTGGTAGCCTTCGGCGCCGGCGAACACGGCCCAGGCTTCCTCCGCGGTGAAGGAGAGCATCGGGGCCATGATGCGCAGCAGGGCCTGGGTGATGTGCCACAGCGCGGTCTGGGCCGAGCGGCGCGCCTTGGAGTCGACGCCGCTGGTGTACAGGCGGTCCTTGAGGATGTCGAGGTAGAAGCCGCCCAGGTCCTCGGAGCAGTAGTTCTGCAGCTTGGCCACGACCGGGTGGAATTCGTAGACCTCGTAGTGGCCCTGCATCTCGGCCTGGAGCGCATCCAGGTTGGCGATGGCGTAGCGGTCGATCTCGAACAGCTCCCCGATGGCCACGGCATGCTTGGCCGGATCGAAGTCCGAAGTGTTCGCGAGCAGGAAGCGCAGCGTGTTGCGGATGCGGCGGTAGGACTCGGTCACGCGCTTGAGGATCTCGTCGGAGATCGACAGCTCGCCCGAATAGTCGGTGGAAGCGATCCACAGGCGCAGGATGTCGGCGCCGAGGGTATCGGAGATCTTCTGCGGCGCCAGCGTGTTACCCAGCGACTTGGACATCTTCTTGCCCTCGCCGTCCACGGTGAAGCCGTGCGTGAGCAGGGCCTTGTACGGCGCGCGGCCGTTCAGCATGGAGGAGGTGAGCAGCGACGAGTGGAACCAGCCGCGGTGCTGGTCCGAGCCTTCCAGGTACAGGTCGGCCGGGAAATGCGACTGCAGGGCATGGGAGCCGCGCAGCACGGTCTGGTGGGTGGTGCCGGAATCGAACCACACGTCCAGCGTGTCCTTGTTCTTGACGTAGTCGTCGGCGTCGGCGCCGAGCAGGTCCTTCGGGTCCAGGCGCTGCCAGGCGTCGATGCCTTCCTTCTCGAACAGCCGGGCGACCTGCTCCAGCAGTTCCGGCGTGCGCGGGTGCAGTTCGCCCGTCACCTTGTGCACGAAGAAGGCCATCGGCACGCCCCACTGGCGCTGGCGCGAGAGGGTCCAGTCCGGGCGGTTGGCGATCATGCCGTGCAGGCGCGCCTTGCCCCAGGACGGATAGAAGTCCGTTTCGTCGATCGCCTTGAGCGCGGTCTGGCGCAGGGTGGCTCCGCCTTCCTTCGGGTGCGCGTCCATGCCGGCGAACCACTGCGAGGTGGCGCGGTAGACGATCGGGGTCTTGTGGCGCCAGCAGTGCATGTAGCTGTGGTCGAACATCTTCAGTTCGAACAGGGCGCCTTCCTCGCGCAGGGCTTCGCAGATCGGCTTGGAGGCTTCCCAGATCGTCATGCCGGCGAACAGGGGGAGCGAAGGCGCGAAGCGGCCGTCGCCCATCACCGGGGTCAGGATCTCGTCGTCCTTCACGCCGTGCGACTTGCAGGAGATGATGTCGTCCAGGCCGTAGGCGGGCGCGGAGTGGACCACGCCGGTGCCGCTTTCGGTGGTGACGTATTCGGCCAGGTAGACCGGCGAATAGCGGTCGTAGAAGGCGTCCTTGCGGAACAAGGGATGGTGGAAGCGCAGGCCGCCCAGGGCCGTGCCGTGGCAGGTGCCGAGGGTCGTGCCGTCCAGCTTGTAGCGGCCCAGGCACTGTTCGACCAGTTCCTGCGCCAGGATCAGCATCAAGGGCTTGCCATCGCGTTCGGCCTGCACCAGCGAGTAGATCACCTCGGGATGCACGTTCAGGGCCTGGTTGGACGGGATGGTCCAGGGCGTGGTGGTCCAGATGACGATGTAGCCGTCGCCTTCGGGCAGCGTATCGAGGCCGAAGGCGGCCGCGATCTTCTCGCGCTCGGCGAAGGGGAAGCCGACGTCGATGGCCGGGTCGCGCTTGTCCTGGTATTCCACCTCGGCCTCGGCCAGGGCGGAGCCGCAGTCGAAGCACCAGTTCACGGGCTTGAGGCCGCGGTAGACGTAGCCTTTTTCGAGCAGCTTGCCGAGGGCGCGCAGTTCGTCGGCCTCGTTACCGAAGGCCATGGTCTTGTAGGGGTTGTCCCATTCGCCCAGCACGCCCAGGCGGATGAAGCCGGCCTTCTGGCGCGTGATCTGCTCCTCGGCGTAGGCGCGGGCCTTGGCCAGCACTTCCTCGGTCGGCAGGTTCTTGCCGTACTGTTTTTCGATCTGGATCTCGATCGGCATGCCGTGGCAGTCCCAGCCCGGTACGTAGGGCGCGTCGAAGCCGGCCATGGTGCGCGACTTGATCACCATGTCCTTCAGGATCTTGTTGACCGCGTGGCCCAGGTGGATGTCGCCGTTGGCGTAGGGCGGCCCGTCGTGCAGGACGAACATGGGACGGCCCTTGGCAGCTTTCCGAATGCGCTCGTAGATCTTCTTGTCCTGCCACTGCTTGATCCAGCCCGGCTCGCGTTTGGCGAGGTCGCCGCGCATGGGGAAGGGCGTATCCGGCATGTTGACGGGATATTTGCTTTCGGGTTTCTTGGCTGCTTTATCGGACATGACGTGGTTCAGGAAAGGGCAAAGTAGTGTCTTGCTTGCGCGGCATCGTTTTCGATGGCGGCGGTCAGCGTGGCGAGGTCGGAGTACTTCTCCTCGTCGCGGATTTTTTGAAGGAATTCGACCCGCACCAGCTTGCCGTAGCACGCGGCGTTGTAGTCGAACAGGTGCACTTCGAGCAGCATGCGACCGGCGTCTTCCACCGTGGGGCGCACGCCCAGGCTGGCCACGCCAGGCACCGGTTCCGGGCCGAGGCCATGCACCTGCACGATGAACACGCCGTGCAGGGCGGGGCGGTGCGCCACGCGCAGGTTCAGGGTCGGAAAGCCGAGGGTGCGGCCCAGCTTCTGGCCGTGGATCACGTGGCCGGACATCGAGTAGCCGTGGCCCAGCAGCTCCTTGGCACGCGCGAAGTCGCCCACGTCCAGCGCGGCGCGCACGGCGGAGGAGGAGATGCGGTGCTCGCCGTGCATCACGGTCGGCAGGGTGTGCACCTCGAAGCCGAACTGCTTGCCGGCTTCGGCCAGCATGGCGACATTGCCGGCGCGCTTGGCGCCGTAGCAGAAGTCGTCGCCCACCATCAGCCATTTCACGTGCAGGCCCTGGACCAGCACCCGCTCGGTGAACTCCTGGGGGCTCATGGACGCGAAGTGGGCGTTGAAGTGCTCCACGATCACGCGGTCGATGCCGGCGCGGGCGAGGGAGCTGAGTTTGTCGCGCAGGTTGGCGATGCGGTTCGGGGCCTTGGACAGGTCGCCCAGCTTCTGGGCGAAGAATTCGCGCGGATGCGGCTCGAAGGTCATCACGGCCGCTTCCAGCTGCAGGCGGTCGGCGGCGGCGCGCACGTGCGCCAGCAGGGCCTGGTGGCCGCGATGGACGCCGTCGAAATTGCCGATCGTGAGCGCGCAGGGCGCGCGGGCGCGATCGTTGGGAAGGCCACGAAAAACTCGCATGCGTGGGACTGGTGGGCCGTAAAGAGTTGATTATACCTAGAACACGGCCTGTCATCCCCGCGAAGGCGGGGACCTCTGGTAGGAAAAAGGACGCTGGCGGCGCCCTGATGGCCAGGGGTCCCCGCTTTCGCGGGGATGACGAATGAAAAACGCCGCCGGCTTGCGCGGGCGGCGTTGGAGCGGATCAGGCGCGCATCAGCCCGCGGGGTGGTTCATCGCCATCATGTAGTAGCGTGCAATGTCGGCCGAGCCGTCGTTGCCGCCCACCGAGCGCAGGGTCGCCTGGGCCTTGGCCTTGTTGCCGGCCACGGCGTAGGCTTCGCCCAGATGCAGCTTGGTCTCTTCCACGTACTTGACGCCGGATTTGAGCGCGGTTTCCATCATCTGGATGCCCTTGGCCGACTGGCCGGCCTGGACCAGGCCGTAACCGAGGGCGGCCAGGCCGTCGTAGTCCTTCTCCTTCAGGAAGGCCGCTTCCTGCTTGGCGGCGTCGGCCACCTGGGCGGCGGCTTCCTTGTCGGCCAGGTCCTTCAGGCGCTGGTGGCGCGCCGCGTCCGCGCCCACGCCCAGGGCGCCCGCCTTGTAACCGGCGGCGACCACTTTCTGCGCTTCGGCCGGGGCCTTCGACTGCAGCACCAGCTGGGCCATCTCGAGGAACTCACCCGGCTTCTTCATCAGGTTGTTCATGAGCTTGAGGCGGTACACATCCACGGCCAGGCGGCTGGAGAAGTTCGGCTTGCCGGACACGCGGTTCAGCAGGTCGGTCCAGTACTGCACCTTCGGGTAGTACATCGCCAGCTTCTCGATGGTGCCGACGTAGCCGGCCTTGTCGTTGCTCTTGAGCTGGATGTTGGCCAACATGCCGAGCTGGCCTTCGGTCGGCGCATGGCCGGACTTCTGGGCGGCATTCATCGCGGACATCAGCTCGCGCTGGGCGTCGGCGCCCTTGCCCATCTTGTAGTAGTTCTGGATCAGGTATTCACGCAGCTTGGGGTCTTCGCCTTCCTTCAGCTGGCGCAGGATGGCGGCGTTGGCTTTGTTCAGGTCGCCGGCACGCATGTAGATGCCGATCAGGCCTTCGGAGAAGCTGTCGCGTTCCTTGGCCGACAGCTTGCCGGAGGCGATCAGCTGTTCGAAGGTCTTGGCGGCCAGGTCGTAGTCGCCGGCGCTCATGGCGGCCGAGGCGCGCACGCGCTCGATCAGGAAGCTTTCGTAAGCGCTCTTGCCACCGACGGAATCGGCCTCGCGCAACTTGGCCAGGGCCTCCTTGTTGCGACCGGATTTCATCAGCGCCTGGGCTTCCTGCAGCGGCTTGCCCACTTCGGCGCGCACGGTGTCGGCGGCCATGGCGGTGGCAGTGAAGCTGAAGGCGGCAAGCGCAAAGCCCAGGTGGGCGAGACGGAATTTTGCCATTTGAATTTCTTTCACGCTAAAAATGGAAATAGGCAGGAGGGCCTGCCTATTTGAAGGATTTCCAGAAGATTACTGGAACTGTTCCTGACCAACCATGCCGATCTTGGTCACGCCCAGACGCTGGGCCGCAGCCATCACGCCGGCCACGACCTTGTACGGGACCAGCTTGTTCGGCCGCAGGTGCACCTCCGGCTGGTCGGGCTGGGCCGCCACGGCGGACAGTTTGGTTTCGAGTTCCTTACGGTTCGGCACAATCTGGTTGTCCCAGAGGATGGTGCCGTCGAAGTCCACGTCGATCGTCACCACCACCGGCTCCTTCTCAGGAGGAGTGCTTGGGACATTGGTCGGCATGTTCAGGTTCACCGAGTGGTTCGCCTTCGGAATGGTGATAATCAGCAGAATGATGAGAACGAGCAGGACGTCGATCATCGGCGTCATGTTCATTTCCATCATCGGTTCCGGCTCGCTCGATCCGCCGCCGGTGCCCACGCTCATAGACATAATGATTCCTTTTCTTTACACGGGTTAGCAGGGCGCGGACCGCTTGCGCGGGCCGCGCCCGGGGCATTAACCCTTATCAGGCGGCTCGGTGATGAAGCCGACCTTCTGGATGCCGGCGCGCTGCGCCGTGTAAATCACTTTGCCGACGAATTCGTAACGGACATCCTGGTCGCCGCGCACGTGAACCACGGGCTGGGGCAGTTTGACCGCTTCTTTCTTCAGCAGCTCGAACAGCGCATCGGTGTCGGCCAGCTTGGTCTGGTTCAGCCAGAACTCGCCGTCCTTGTTCACCACGATGTTCACGTCTTCAGGAGTCGTCTTCACCGCCTGGTTTTCTTCCTGCGGCAGGTGGATCTTCTGAAGGTGCAGCACCACTGGGCTGGTAATCAGGAAGATGATGAGCAGAACCAACATGATGTCCACAAGGGGCGTCGTGTTGATTTCCGACATCACTGCATCTTCGCCGTCGGAGTCTCCCGACCCAACATTCATCGACATGATCAGGCCTTCTTGGCACCGACTGCGCGCGCAGCTTCGGAGGTCGACATCGCGCCGGAGACCAGCACGGAGTGCACGTCAGCCGAGAACGAACGGACGTCTTCCATGGCGGACTTGTTACGACGCACCAGCCAGTTGTAGCCCAGCACGGCCGGAACTGCGACCAGCAGACCGAATGCGGTCATGATCAGCGCTTCACCCACCGGACCTGCCACCTTGTCGATCGACGCGTTACCGGTCATACCGATGTTGGTCAGTGCGCGGTAAATACCCACCACGGTACCGAACAGACCGATGAACGGTGCGGTCGAACCGACGGTTGCCAGGAAGGACAGGCCGTCTTGCAGGCGGGACTGCACTTTGTCCACGGAACGCTGGATCGACATGGTGACCCAGGTCGACAGGTCGATCTGCTCGAGCAGGGCGCCGTCGTGGTGCTGCATGGCCTTGGTGCCGGATTCGGCGATGAAGCGGAACGGCGAGCCGTCTTTCAGGGCAGCGGCGCCGGCGGCGATCGAGTTGGCCTTCCAGAATTTCTGGGAGGTTTCCTTCGACTGCTTGAAGATCTTCATCTGGTCGAGCAGCTTGGTGATGATGATGTACCAGGAACCGATCGACATGATCGACAGCACGATCACGGTGCCTTTGGCCACCGGACCCGAATCCCAGGCGGCGCCGATGCCGTAGGGGTTGGTCACTTCTTCCTGTTTAACTGCCGGACCAGCGGCCGGAGCGGCTGCAGCGTCAGCAGCCGGAGCAGCGTCCGCCGCGGCCGGGGCCGAGGCAGCCGGAGCCGATGCTTCCTGGGCGGCGGCCGGTGCGGACACCAGGGCGCTCAGCGCGGACACCGAGATCATGACTGCCGCCAGGATCGCGGACAAACGGGTATTCTTAAACATGCTTCCTCCAAAAATTTAAATATTCAGTTCGCTGAACGTAACGACAACGAAACTCTTGCTGTTGGGGTTTGCTGGCCCCGGGTTTTAATCCAACGTCCAAACGTACTGCACGCTTGTCCAACCTTCTTGCGGATGCCCATCGACGATGCCGGGTTTGAATCGGCAACGGCCCAGGGCCTGCTGCGCTGCGCGGTCCAGATCGCGGAAACCCGACGACTTCTGGATCTTCGACTCTTTCACTCCACCATCGGCGCCGATCAGGAACTGCAGGATGACGGTGCCGGTTTCTTCGTTACGCTGCGAGTTCTTCGGATATTCCGGTTTGGCGCAGGTATTGAAGTCCACCACGGCAGGGGTATTGGCGCGAGCGACCGGAGCAGGCGGGGCCGGCGGCTGCGGACGCGACAATTCCTTGTTGGCGGGCGCCGCGTTGGTCGCGACGGCGATCGGCGACTGCTGCGGTGGCGGCTGTTGCACG
>DASRUW010000531.1:0-2524 GCA_035655255.1 Telluria sp.
TTCTACAACCCGACCCAGATCCTGTTCGGCCAGGGCCAGATCGCCGCCCTGTCCGGCGCCGTGCCCGCCGAGGCGCGCGTGCTGGTGCTCTACGGGGGCGGCAGTATCCGCCAGAACGGCGTCTACGACGAAGTGATGGCGGCCCTGTCCGGCCACGCGGTCGTGGAGTTCGGCGGCATCGAACCGAATCCCACCTACGAAACCCTGATGCGGGCGGTGGAACTGGCGCGCGTGGAGCGCATCGACTTCCTGCTGGCCGTGGGCGGCGGCTCGGTGATCGACGGGACCAAGTTCGTCGCCGCCGCCGTGCCGTTCGAGGGCGACCCGTGGGACATCCTGGGCGCCCGCGCCCCGGTCAAGTCCGCCCTGCCGTTCGGCACCGTGCTGACCCTGCCCGCCACCGGTTCGGAGATGAACGCGAGCGCCGTCGTCACGCGCAAGGCCACGGCCGAGAAGCGCTCCTTCTACAACCGCAAGGTCTATCCGAAATTCTCGGTGCTCGATCCGGCCAAGACCACCACCCTGCCCGCCCGCCAGGTCGGCAACGGCGTGGTAGACGCCTTCGTGCACATCGTGGAGCAGTACCTCACCTACCCCGTCAACGCCAAGGTGCAGGACCGCTTCGCCGAAGGCCTGCTCCTGACGCTGATCGAGGAAGGCCCGAAGGCGCTGGCCGAGCCGGACGACTACGACACCCGCGCCAACATCATGTGGTGCGCCACCCTGGCCCTGAATGGCCTGATCGGCGCGGGCGTGCCGTCCGACTGGGCCACCCACATGGTCGGCCACGAACTGACGGCGCTGTACGGCCTCGATCACGCCCAGACCCTGGCCGTGGTCCTGCCGGGCATGCTGCGCGTGCGCAAGGAGGAAAAGCGCGCCAAGCTGCTGCAATACGCCGAACGCGTGTGGCACCTGACCGGCGGCGACGAAGACACGCGCATCGAAGCGGCCATCGCGCGCACCGAGGAATTTTTCGAAAGCGTGGGCGTCAAGACCCGCCTGTCCGGCTACGGCCTGGACGCGGGCGCGATCGACAAGGTGCTGTCCGCCCTGGTCGAGCACCGCATGGTCAAACTGGGCGAGCACCGCGACGTCACGCCCGAGATCAGCCGCAAGGCGCTGGAGCTGGCCTTGTAAGACGTGCTATCATCTTGGCTTCGCTAGGGGTCCTGGGCTTCGCCCGGGTGAGAGATACCCTCCGTACCTGATCTGGATAATGCCAGCGAAGGAAAGCGCAAAAGCCGTTCCCGCCTTTGATTGCTCCCGCGTTGGCTCAGGTCGTTTTTTCAAGAGCCAAACCATGCCTACTCCGAGTTTCAAGCACACCGCCATCGCCTTCGCGCTGGCCCAAGCCTTCGCCGCCCACGCCCAGACCGCCGCGCCGCAGGCCATGAGCGAAGTCGTGATCTCCGGCGCGCGCGCCGGGCACGCCGCCATCGGCGGCTTTGCCGACACCCCGCTGCTGCAGACGCCCGCCAGCGTGAACGTGATTTCGCGCGAGCAGATCGCCGACCTCCAGATCCGCAACACCACCGACGCCATGCGCTACGACGCCAGCGTCGGCGACGCCTACAACGCCGTCGGCTACGCCGAACAGTTCTCGATCCGCGGCTTCGCCCTGGACAACACCTCCAGCTACCGCAAGGACGGCCTCGCGATCCCGGCCGACACCCAGATCCCGCTCGAGAACAAGGAACGCATCGAGATCCTGAAAGGCCTGTCGGGCCTGCAGGCCGGCGTGTCCGCGCCGGGCGGCATCATCAACTACGTGGTCAAGCGCCCGACCGCGACGCCGCTGCGTTCGGCCACGGTGGGCGTGAGCGAGCGCGGCACCCTGTACGCCGCCGGCGACCTGGGCGGCCGCTTCGAGGACAAGCGCTTCGGCTACCGCATCAACGCCGCGGCGGAGCGCCTGCGTTCCTACGTCAAGGGCGCGGACGGCGAGCGCCAGTTCGTCTCCGGCGCGTTCGACTTCCAGATCACGCCGCAAGCCCTGCTGCAGATCGATGCCGACTACCAGCACAAGTCGCAGATCACCGTGCCCGGCTACCAGCTGATCAACGGCGTGTCGCTCCCGACCGGCATCGCCGCCGACTTCCTGCTCAACGACCAGCCGTGGGCGCGTCCGGTCGACACCAGGAGCACCAACCTCGGCCTGCGCTTCGAGTACAAGATCGACGACGCCTGGCACGCCACCGTCGCGGCCAACAAGCACTGGTTCAAGCGCGACGACTTCACCGCCTTCCCCTACGGGTACACCCCGACCGGCGCGGGCGTGCCGACCGCCTGCGCGGACGGCCTGTATCCGGGCTTCTGCCAGAACGGCGACTACGACGTGTACGACTACCAGAGCGAAGGCGAGAAGAAGGAGCCGACCGCGATCCAGGCCATGCTGCAGGGCCGCGTGCAAACCGGCGGCATCGGCCACCAGCTGACTTTCGGCGCGTCGCGCTTCGAGCGTCACGACTATTTCGGCGACTATGTGTACGACTTCGCCGGCACCAGCAACATCTACCACAAC
>DASRUW010000532.1:0-4321 GCA_035655255.1 Telluria sp.
GGCCGACATGCTGCAGAGTTTGGGGCAGTTAACCTCGCTATTCGGCTGATTGATCCGGCCAGCGGCTTCCTATAATCGATGCCATGGCCAAGTCTTCCGCACTCGCAACCCTGCTGGAGCTGGCCCAGCGCGACACCGACCACGCTGCCAAGCGGCTCGGGGCGGCGCTGATGGCGGTGCAGGAAGCCAAGCAGAAGCTGGAGATGCTGCTCGGCTACCGCGACGACTACGCGCGCAGGCTGGAAGCGGCGCAGCTCGCCGGCATCACCCCGATGAGTTACCAGAATTTCGTGGCCTTCATGGCCAAGCTGGACCATGCGATCGGCGGCCAGCGCGAGGTGATCCGGCATGCGGAGCACCGCGCCGGCGTGGAACGGACGGCCTGGCAGGCGGCGGAGCGCAAGCGCCTGTCCTACCGGACCCTGTCCGACCGCGCGGCGGCCGAAGCGCTGCGGCTGGAAAACCAGCGCGACCAGAAGATGATGGACGAACACGCGACCCGCCAGGCTTACTACCGGCGCTAACCAGGAACCCGCGACATGCAAACCCCGACTCTCCCGATCCAGGTCAACGGCGCGAACGGCGCCCTCGGCGCGGCCAGCGGCGCGCGCGCCAACGTCAGCTTCGGCGCCACCGAAGGCGGCCCCAGCGCCTTCAGCCAGACCCTGTCGCGCGAAATGGCCCAGCGCCAGAGCGCCCCGGAGGCCCCGCCCCCGGCCCCCAATGCGAACGCGGCCGCGCCGGCGCGCCAGGCCCAGGCTCCGCAGCCGGCCAAGCAGGCCGACCAGAGCGCCGACCAGAACGATGAGGCCCAGCCGGCCGACGCCCAGCCGGCCAGCGCCGAGGCCCCCGCCGACAGCGCCAGCGCCAAGAGCGCCGGCAGCGGCAGCACCAAGACCGACGGCGACGCGGCCAAGGCGGCCGATGCCGCCGCTGGCAAGGACGACGCGACCCAGGCCGCCGCCGGCGACCCGTCCGCCGTCGCCCCCGTCACCGACATGCTGGCCCTGGTGGCCAGCCTGACCCAGAACGTCGCGGCCCAGGCCGCCCCGCAGGCCGATCCGGCCGCCGCCACGGCCGCCAGCGCGGCCACCGTGGGCGCGTCCGGCGCCGCGGCAGCAGCAGCAGCAGCGGCGGCGGCGGCAGCGGCCAATGCCGCCGGCGCCGATCCGGCCGCCGCCCAGGCCGCGGACGCGGCCGCCCAGGACCCGGCCGCCTTCGACGCCGCCCTGGCCACGGCCGCCGCCGCCCAGCCGGGCGCCGCCGCCCCGGCCGCCGCCGGCGCCAAGGACGACCGAGCCGACCTCAAACTCGACGACGCGGCCCGCGCCGCGCTGGCGGCCGCTCCGGCGGCCAAGGGCGCAGCCGAGGGCGTGCGCGGGCGCACCGCCGACAAGGGCCAGGAAGTGGCCGCGCGCGGCGCCGCCAAAGGCCAGCCGGAGACCCGCGAGACCCGCTTCGACGCCGTGGTGCGCGCCGCGCGCGCCGCCGTGGCCGAGGGCCAGGGCCAGAGCGCCAAGGCCGACGCCACCCCGGCGCAGGCCGAGGTGAAACCGGCCGTGGCCCAGGCCGCGCCGCAGGGCGCCGCCCCGCGCGCGGCCAGCGAGAACTTCCAGGCCGTGGCCGCCAAGGCGCGCGAGGCCGCGCCGGCCGCCGCCGTGCCGAAGGAGGTGCCGGTGGCCGCTCCGCTGGCGCCCCAGGTGCGCGCCGCCGCGGCCCTCGAATCGATGAACGTGGCCGCCAACGTGGCCGACAGCCGCATCCCGGCCCGCGTGGGCACGCCCGGCTGGGACAACCAGGTGAGCCAGAAGATCGTGTGGATGGTGGCCGGCGGCGAGCAGAGCGCCTCGCTGACCCTCAACCCGCCCGACCTGGGCCCGATGCAGGTGGTCCTGCAGGTGAACAACGACCAGGCCAGCGTGACCTTCAGCTCGGCCCAGCCGGAAGTGCGCCAGGCCCTGGAGAACGCCATGCCCAAGCTGCGCGAGATGATGGGCGAGAGCGGCATTGCCCTGGGCAACGCCACGGTGAACGCCGGCATGCCGGACCAGCAACAGCAGCAGGCCGACGCGCGCGCCGGCGGCGGCCAGGGCCAGGGCAGCGGCCCGGCCTATGGCCAGGCGGGAGGCACGGCCGAGCAGCCGGCCGCGGCCGCGCGCCCGGTCAGCCGGCTGGACCGCGGCATGGTCGACACCTTCGCGTAAGGACGGCGGGAATGGCGGACCTTCCCCCCTCTATTCCCGGCTTATGCCTCGGCAGTTTCTCGCGATAATGACATAATGCAGTCATAGCTGTGTCCGTTGTCGTACCGAGGTAGAAAGTTGAAAGCGAATCCGAAAATGAAAGCTGACCCGAAGGCCGACGCCGCACCCGCCCCCAACAGCAAGAAGAAGTTGCTGGTCATCGGCGTCATGGCGCTGGTGATCCTGGGCGCCGGTGGTGGGGCCGCCTGGTTCTTCACCAAGAGCAGCGACGGAAAAGACGAGAAGCACAAGCCGGTCCATGCCGAGCCACCCGTCTACGTGACGCTGGAGCCGTTCACCGTCAACCTGCAGCCGGAAAACGGCGACCAGTACCTGCAGCTGCAATTCACCCTGCAGGTGCCCAACGAAGAGCAATCCAAGATCGTCAAGGACAACATGCCCAAGGTGCGCAGCCGGGTGCTGCTGCTCCTGTCGGGCAAGAAGGCCTCCGAAATCTCGACCGTCGACGGCAAGCGCGCCCTCGGCAAGGAAATCGTCGCGGCGGTCAACGCCCCCTTCGTCGACAAGGGCGCGCCGCAGGAAGTGAACGACGTGCTGTTCACCTCGTTTATCGTGCAGTAAAGGCAAGGACCGGACAGAAGCATCATGGCCGATAATTTCCTTTCCCAGGAAGAAGTTGATGCCCTCCTCAAGGGCGTCAACGGCGACCAGGACGACACCGTCGTCCCGGAGGAGACTTCCGGGGTACGAACTTATAACCTGGCGACGCAGGAACGCATCGTCCGGGGCCGCATGCCGACCCTCGAGATCATCAACGAGCGCTTCGCGCGCCTGTTGCGGGTCGGCCTGTTCAACTTCCTGCGCCGCTCGGCCGAGGTGTCGGTCGGCTCGGTGCGGGTGTCCAAGTATTCCGAGTTCATCCGTAACCTGGTGGTGCCGACCAACCTCAACCTGGTGCACATGAAGCCGCTGCGCGGCACCTCGCTCATGGTGTTCGATCCGGGCCTGGTGTTCCTGCTGGTGGACAACCTGTTCGGCGGCGACGGGCGCTTCCACACCCGGGTCGAAGGGCGCGACTTCACCCAGACCGAGCAGCGTATCATCCTGCGCATCCTCGACATCGTGTTCGAGGCCTACACCAAGTCCTGGGAGCCGGTGTTCCCGGTCGAGTTCGAATACATCCGCTCGGAGATGAACACCCAGTTCGCCAACATCGCGACCCCGAACGAGGTGGTGGTCTCGTCCACCTTCACGGTGGAGCTGGGCTCGGTGTCGGGCCAGATCCACTTCTGCATGCCGTACTCGATGATCGAGCCGATCCGCGACGCCCTCACCTCCTCGCTCCAGGGCGAGGCGCTGGAAGTGGACAAGCGCTGGATCCGCCTGATGACGCAGCAGATCCAGGTGGCGGAAGTGGAACTGGTGGCCACGCTCGGCACGGGCCGCGCCACCTTCGACGAGATTTTGAACTTCAAGGTCGGCGACATCATTCCGCTCGCGGTCCCCGAGCTGATCCAGGCGACCGTGGACGGCGTGCCGGTGATGGACTGCAGCTACGGCGTGATGAACGGCCAGTACGCGCTGAAGGTCGAGAAGCTGCTCGCCTCCGGCGCGGAATCCAAATAAGCGGTAACAGGAGCACGACATGTCCGATACACAAGACGATCAAAGCCTCGACGACGATTGGGGCGCGGCGATTGCCGAACAGGCCAAGGCGGAAGCGGAAGCGCTGGCGCAGCAGCAGACCGCCACGGCGGCCGTGTTCAAGGATTTCTCGAACAAGGGCGCCAAGCCGGACACCCAGAACGACATCGACTTCATCCTCGACATCCCGGTCCAGCTGACCGTGGAGCTGGGACGCACCAAGATCGCCATCAAGAACCTGCTCCAGCTGGCCCAGGGCTCGGTGGTGGAGCTGGACGGCCTGGCGGGCGAACCGATGGACGTGCTGGTCAACGGCTGCCTGATCGCCCAGGGCGAGGTGGTGGTGGTGAACGACAAGTTCGGTATCCGCCTGACCGACATCATCACGCCCTCCGAACGCATCCGAAAACTGAATAAATGACGCGCGCCCTCCTCGCCCTGGCGGCGGCGTGCGCGCTGGCCTGCCCCCTGGC
>DASRUW010000533.1:0-2690 GCA_035655255.1 Telluria sp.
GCAGTCGGTGCTGGCCGAAGGGGAGCAGCACAAGCTGGTGCTGACCCAGGAGGACCTGCAGGCGATCTTCGCGCCGCTCGAGGAGCATTGATGGAGGACGCCGACGCCGCCCACTTTCGCGCGATCGCCGAGCTCGATGGCGGCGCTGCGTGGGTGTATGACTGCGGCGCGCGCCGGCTGAGCTTCTGCAGTGACGCCATCGAGCGCCTGACCGGCTTCGCGCCGGCGGAGGTCGCGGCCCATGTCGACGGCACCGCCCGCGCCGCCCTGCTGGAGACCCTGTGCGGCGGCATCGAGGAGCGGCTGCGCCGCCACGCCGCCGGCGACGCCAGCCGCGTGCGCGTGGTGCGCCGTTACGACCAGCCGCGCAAGGACGGCGGCACCCAGCCGCTCGAAGTCAGTTCCGCCATCGTGTGCGACGGCGCCGGACAGGCCAGCGCCATCGTCGGCGTGGTGCGCGACGACAGCGCGCGGCGCGAGCGCGAACAGGAGCAGCGCCGCTTCGCCAGCATGCTCAATCACGAATTCCGCACTCCGCTGTCGACCATCGACGGCGCCGTGCAGCGCCTGGAAGCGACCAACGGCCACGCCGACCAGCCCACGCGCGACCGCTACCGCAAGATCCAGGACGCCGTGGACCGCCTGATCCGTATGCTGGACGATTATCTGTCCCCCGACCGCATGGCCGACGTGGGGCGCGCGAAGCACGCCACCTCGGCCGAACCCCTGGTCCTGATGCGCAATGCCGCCCAGCACGCGCGCGCGGCCGGCCGCACCGTGCACATCGACGGCGGCGACCTGCCCGGCGCGCTGCGCTGCCAGCCGGACGGCATCGCCATGGCCTTGCGGGTGCTGGTCGACAACGCGTTGCAGTACACGCCGGCCGCCACCCCGATCCACCTGAGCGGGCGCCGGGCCGACGGCGGCGTCGTGTTGGAAGTACGCGACGAAGGCCCGGGCGTCCCCTCCGCCGACCAGCCGCGCCTGTTCGACAAGGGATTTCGGGGCAGCAATGCCGCCGGCCTGGCCGGTTCGGGCCTCGGCCTGTACATGGCCAAGTCCGTCGTCGAGGTTCACGGGGGGAGCGTTTCCATGGAAAATGGCGAGAAATGTGGCGCTGTGTTCAAAATCTGGTTACCCTTGTCGCGTTGATACACGGAAACTTGCTTTCTGTTTATACATTGGTGATAATTGGTTAGATTCAACACAGGGTTGGCGCTTGGCTCCTGGCTGAGCTAAAGATTTAAGAAATAAATGACGATGGCGCACCCATGACGCAAATCTTAATTGTCGAAGACAACGGCGAATACGCTGGGGACATGGCGGAATTCCTCCGGGAACTCGACCACGATGTGACCATTGCCACCAGCGCGAGCGAGATGTGGGCCGCGCTGACCAAGAACCCGACCGCCGTGGTGGTGCTCGACCTCGGCCTGCCGGACGAGGACGGCTTCAACGTGATCCCGCGCATGCGCCAGCTGTACCCGGGCATCGGCCTGCTGGTGCTGACCGGCCGGGTGGCCTTCGACAACCGCATTCTCGGCCTGCGCCTGGGCGCGGACCATTACCTGACCAAGCCGATCAAGTTCCCCGAGCTGGCCGCCCACATCGAGGCGCTGGACCGCCGGGTCCGCTCGCCCGACCCGGCGCCGAGCGCCACCGCGCCGGCGCCCAGCAAGTGGACCCTGAAAGTGAGCGCCCGCCAACTCGAGTTGTCCGGCGCCGTGATCGACCTGACCGAGAAAGAGTGCAACTTCCTGCACTTGCTGACCATCAATACGCGCCCGGTCCCGCGCCAGGTGATCGTGGCCGGCATGGGCGGCGAGGACCCGGACGCCAGCCGCCGGGTCGACATGCTGGTCTACCGCCTGCGCAAGAAGGCGCGCACCGGCCTTGGCCAGGACCTGCCCCTGCGCAGCGCCTACGGCGAAGGCTATTCGCTCTCCGCCGGCTTCAACATCCTGTGAACCGGGGACAGAGTCGAATGAATTTCGGGTAAGATCGAAATTAATTTGACTCCGACCCTATTTACCGATGCGTCTGCCTCGCCTCGTCCTGCCCAACCAGCCTCATCACATCGTCCAGACCGGCAATAACCGGCAGGCCGTGTTCCTGGACCAGGACGATTACCAGCATTTCTACGATTGGCTGCGCGCCGCCGCCAGGCAGTTCAAAGTGGGTATCCACGCCTATGTGCTGATGCCGGGCAGTATCCAATTGCTGGCCTCGCCCACGGACGACACGGGGTTGGCCCGCATGATGCAATGGATCGGGCGGCAATACGTTCCCTATTTCAACGCCAAGCACGGCCGCTCCGGCAGCTTGTGGCAGGGCCGCTACAAGACCTCGGTCATCGATCCGGACAACTATCTGCTCGTTTGCAGCCGCTACATCGAGACCGATCCCGTGCGCGCCGGCCTGGCGGGCGAGGCCGGGGACTACGGCTGGAGCAGCTACGCCCACCATGTCGGCCTGCGCCCGGATCCCCTGATCGTCGACCACCCGGTCTACTGGGGCCTGGGCAACACGCCGTTTCAGCGCGAGGCGGCCTACACTGAGCTGATCCAGCGTCCGCTGACGCGATCCGAGCTCCTGGCCATCGACAGCACCGTCCTCAAGGGCTGGCCGCTCGGTTCCGACGACTTCAAGCGCCAGCTGGAACAGCGCGCCAAGCGCCAGGTGCTGCCCGC
>DASRUW010000534.1:0-2668 GCA_035655255.1 Telluria sp.
CATTTTACTCTCAGTATGTTTTTTGTTAAACAGGAGAGTCTGCAATTGCGCGCCGGCATGGCGTTGGCCACCGTCCTGGTCTACCTCTTGACCTACCTGCTGAACGGGTGGCTGTTCGGGCACCTGGAGTTCGCGACCGGCATCCATTGGGTCTACCTGCCGGCCGGCGTCCGGCTGTTGGCGGTCCTGTTGTTCGGGACCGCGGGTGTCCTGGGCCTGCTGCTGGCCTCGTCGCTGGTTTGCTTCCTGTGGCTGTTCCCCTACGATGTCACGCGCGCGCTGGCGGGCGGTATCGCCGCGGCCGCCGCGCCCTGGCTGGTGAACCTGTGCGACCGGCGCGTGTTCGGCCTGCGTCCCTCGCTCAGCAATCTTTCGCCGCAGCGCCTGCTGTGGAACATCCTCGCCTTTTCCCTGGCGGGGCCCTTGCTGCACCACCTCTGGTATGTCGTGCACGGCGACGCCGCCTCCTGGCGCAGCCTGTTCGCGATGTTCTGGGGCGACCTGACCGGCACCGTCCTCGTCATTTACGCAGTCAAGGCCCTCGTGTCCCTCATGCCGCGCGCGCCCCGCGCATGAAAAAAGCCCGCCGGGTGGCGGGCTTGGCCTGGCGTGCCGGGGCTTATTTTCCGGCTTCCATCACGTTCTTGCGGAAGAAGGCGTCGATCAGGCCATACACATGGCGCTGGCTGGCGCGTGCCGAGATGCCGTGCTTGGCGCCCGGATAGGTCATGAGGTCGAACTGCACGCCGCGCTTGACCAGGTCGTCGATCAGGCGGGTCGAGTTGGTAAACAGCACGTTGTCGTCCGCCATGCCGTGCACCAGCAGCAGCTTGGACTTGACCCCGCCCAGATGGGCGAACACGCCGCTGTCGGCGTAGGCCTGCGGGATCTGCTTGGGCGTGCCGCCCACGAACTGCTCGGTGTAGTGGGTGTCGTACAGGGCCCAGTCGGTCACCGGCGCCACCGACACGGCGGCCGCGATCTTGTCCGAGCCGGCCGCCAGCATGCGCAGGGTCATGAAGCCGCCATAGCTCCAGCCGAACACGCCGACCCGCTTGGGATCGACGAAGCTCTGCTGGTCCAGCCACTCGATGCCGCTCAGCTGGTCTTCCACCTCGTGCTTGCCGAGCTGGCCGTAGATCACGTCCTCGAAGGCGCGCTCGCGGCGGTAGGAACCGCGGTTGTCGATGCGGAACGCCACGTAGCCCTGCTGCGCCATGTACTGGTCGAAGGTATTGCCCCAGCGGTTCTGCACGAACTGGCTGTGGGGGCCGCCGTACATGCGCACGAACACCGGATAGCGCTTGTGCGGATCGAAGTTGGCGGGCTTGATCAGGGCGTAGTGCAGGGTCTGGCCGTCCTTGGCCTTGAGCGTGCCGAACTCGGTCGGCAGGTGGTCGCTCTTGTAGGCGAAGTAGGGGTGGGAGGCATTGAGTTCGTTCTGTTCCAGCCACGCCACCAGGCTGCCGTCCGGACGGTAGATGCCGGTCTGGGGCGGCTGGTCCGGGTTGGAATAGGTGTCGACGAAGATCTCGCCGTTGTGGGCGAAGGCCGAATCGTGCCAGCCGTTCGCGCGGGTCACGCGCACCGGCGCGTCGGCCGTGCTGCCATCGAGCTTGAGGGCGTAGGTCTGCTTGTCGACCACGGCGTCGCGGTTGGAGTCGACGTACACGCGGCCGGCCTTTTCGTCCACCGCCAGCACGCTGTCGATGCCCCAGGTGCCCTTGCTGACCGGGTGCAGCAGCTTGCCATCCAGGTCGTACAGATACAGGTGCTTCCAGCCGCTGCGCTCGGAGGCCCACAGGAAGGCCGGGCGCGACTTCAGGAAGCGGATGTCGTTGTTCAGCTGGACCCAGGTCTTGGAAGTCTCGGTGAGCAGGGTCTTCTGGGCCAGGGTGGCCGCGTCCACGGCGACCAGGTCCAGGCGCTTCTGGTCGCGCGACTCGCGCTGGTAGACCAGCTTCTTCGCGTCTGCGCTCCAGTCGGCGCGCACCAGGTAGATGTCCTTGTCGGCGCCGAGGTCGATCTTGCGGGTCGCGCCGGTTTCGGGCGACACGATCATCAGGTCGACCAGCACGTTCGGATCGCCCGCGCCGGGGTAGCGCTGTTCGGTGACGTCGGTGCGGTCGGCGAAGATCTCGAAGCGGCGCACCACCGGCACCGGCGCTTCGTCGAAGCGCTTGTAGGCGATGGCCGAATCGTCCGGAGCCCAGTAGTAGCCGCTGCGCTGGTCCATCTCCTCCTGCGCCACGAATTCCGCTTCGGCGTTGTGGATGGTGCCGGCGCCGTCGGTGGTGAGCTGGCGCTCGGCGCCGGTCTTGAGGTCGATGACGTACAGGTTCTGCTTGCGCACGAAGGACACGTAGCGGCCCTTGGGCGAGATCTTCGGATCGATCACGGCGCCCGAGGCGACCTTGCGCGGCGCGTCCGGCTTGGCCACGTCGACCAGGAACAGGTCGCCCGCGATCGGCACCAGCAGCTGCTTGCCGTCCGGCGACCAGCTGTACGACAGGATGCCGGACAGGCTCGCGGTGCGGTTACGCTCGCGGATCGCTTTTTCCTCCGCCGACAGGTTCTCCTGCGGGACCAGGACCTTGGAATCGACCAGGCGGTGCGCGCTCTTGGCGCGCATGTTGTATTCCCACAGGTCGAGCTGGAACTGGTTGTC
>DASRUW010000535.1:0-2781 GCA_035655255.1 Telluria sp.
CCACCTCCTGTCCTTCAACGGCATGCCGGAATTCGTGACGGCGTCCGGCGTGGCCAAGGCCATCAACTTCTGGCTGGCGGCGCGCCTGTGGTTCGCGCTTGCCCTGCTCGCCGCCGCCTTCAGCCCGCCGGGCACGCCGGACAAGGCGCAGCACAGGATCAACCAGCTTGCCCTCCTGAGCCTCGTCTACGCAGCGGCGGTCGGCTGGATCCTGCTGTATCGCCCGGACTGGTTTTTCGCCACCTATCAGCAGGACGTGGGCCTGACTTCGTTCAAGATCGGCGCCGAATGGGGCCTGATCGCGCTGCTCGGTGCCGCCGCCGTGGCCTGGTACCGGCGCGTGGGCCGCGGCGACCAGTACGCGCCCGGCCTGTTCGCGGTCGCTGCCGGCACCATCCTCAGCGAATTCTGCTTCACCCTCTACGTGGGGGCGACCGACGTGTTCAACCTGCTCGGCCACGTGATGAAGTTCGCCGTCTACCTGATGCTGTACCGGACCGCCTTCGTAGCCAGCGTGCGCGCGCCGTTCGAACGGCTGAAGATCGAGGTGGGCGAACGCACCCGCGCCGAGGAGGAAGTGCGCGTCTCGCGCCAGCAGCTGCAGCGCCTTGCGGCCTCGCAGGCCGACGAACTGGAACAGCAGCGGCGCCACATCGCGCGCGAGCTGCACGACGAATTGGGTCAGGCCCTGACCGCACTGCGCCTGCAGCTGCACTGGGTGAAGAGCCAGCTGCCTGATGCGCCCGCCCCGGTCAAGGTCAAGTTCGATGGCATGCTCGAGACGATCGGTACGACCGTGGACGCGGTGCGCCGCATTTCGGAGGAACTGCGTCCCGGCGTGCTGGACGACCTCGGGCTGGCCGCCGCCGTGGAGCAGCATGTGGAGCGCTTCATCGAGCAGACCGGGATCGACTGCGAGCTGGAATTGAGCCGCGACGAATTCGACCTGGACGACGCCGTCGCCATCACCCTGTTCCGGGTGCTGCAGGAAGCGCTCACCAACGTGATGCGCCACGCCGAGGCCCATCACGTCAAGGTGATCCTGCGCGACCTGCCGGGCCAGGCGCAGCTGGTGGTGCGCGACGATGGCCGCGGCCTGAAACAGGAAGACATCGGCCGCCACCGCTTTGGCCTGCTCGGCATGCGCGAACGGGTCCAGCTGCTGGGCGGCCAGTTCAGCGTCAGTGGCCTGCCCGGCGGCGGCACCCAGGTCGAGGCGATCGTTCCGAGCAGCACGCCGCATGGAACCAAGGTGGTGACATGATCCGCGTTGTGATCGCCGACGACCATACCCTGCTGCGCGATGGCATCCGCCAGATCCTGTCCCAGCACGGCGACATCCAGGTGACCGGGGAAGCGGCCAACGGCCACGAAGCCTTGAACCTGATCCGCCAGCAGGACTGCGACGTGCTCCTGCTGGACATGGCCATGCCCGGGCGCAGCGGACTCGAACTGCTCAAGCAGATCCGGCACGAAGCGCCGCGCGTGCGCGTGCTGGTGCTGTCGATGCAGAAGGAAAGCCAGTACGCCGTGCGCTGCCTGAAGGCCGGGGCCGCGGGCTACCTGTGCAAGGACAGCGCCGCGTCCGACCTGGTGCGGGCACTGTGCAAGGTGGCGGACGGCGGCAGCTACGTCGGCAGCTCGGTGGCGGAGAACATCGCCGCCGCGCTGACCATGAACCTGGACGTCGAGCCGCACGCCCAGCTGTCCGACCGCGAATTCGAGGTGTTCCGCCTGCTCGCCACCGGCCACGGCACCACCACCATCGCCCGGCAGCTGCACCTGAGCGTGAAGACGGTCAGCGCCCACAAGGGCCGCATCCTGCAGAAGATGAACCTCGCCAACACGGCCGACCTGGTGCGCTATGCCTTCGCGCGCCAGCTGGTGCAATGATCACGCCGCGCGGCGCAGCTGCACCTTCGGGAAGTCGACCGGCACGTCGAAGGCCACGTTCACGTAGTTGGTGAACAGGTTCAGCGCCACGTGCGCCAGGATCTCGACGATCTCCCCGTCGCCGAAGCCCTGCAGGCGCAGCGCCGCCACGTCCGCATCGCCCACCTGACCGCGCTGTTCCACCAGCTTGAGCGCGAAATCGAGCACGGCCTGGGTGCGCGCATCGGCCGCGTGGCCGCCCTGGGCGGCAGCCATGTCTGCCGGCGTCACGCCGGCCTTCGTGCCCAGCAGGGTGTGCGCGGCCAGGCAGTATTCGCAGCCGTTGCGGTCCGCCACGGCCACGGCGATCTTCTCGCCCAGCGCCGCCGGAATCGTGCCCTTGCCGAGCGCGCCGAAAGCGCTCCACATGCTGGCCAGCGCCGCCGGCGAGTTGGCGACGGCCTTGAACATGTTGGGCGTGGCGCCGAATGCGCCGTGGATCTGCTCCAGTAGGGCGGTGCTGGCGGCGGGAACGCGGGTGGGGTCGAGGTTAATGCGGGTCATGCTCTGCTCCTTATCGGGAAAAGCCGGCGGTGCGCCGGAACGAGTGCAGTATCTCCGTCCTTGGTGTACGATTGGCACGAATTTGTCCTTGAAACGTACCAGTTCGTCCAAATGACCGAGCCCATCGATCGCCTCTCCGCCCTGCTCGACCGCTTCCGCGTGCGTACCCGCCTGTTCCACGCCGGGCCGCTGTGCGGGGTGACCGCCTTCCCGGCCGAGCCGGGGCGCGGCTTCCTGCACGTGCTGCGCCGCGGGGAACTGGAACTGACCCACCCCGCCGCCGCCGGGCCGCGCCGGCGCATGCGGATCGCGGAGCCCACCCTCCTGTTCTACCCGCGTCCCGTC
>DASRUW010000536.1:0-3005 GCA_035655255.1 Telluria sp.
ATTCCGTGGATGCCTGGTTCGCGGGCTACCAGGCGCACCTGGTGGGCATCGCCTGGATCGGCTACGACCAGCCGAAGAACCTGGGCAACCGCGAGACCGGCGGCGGCCTGGCCTTGCCGATCTGGATCGGCTACATGCAAAAGACGCTCAAGGGCATCCCGGTCGAGGAGCGGCCGGTGCCGTCCGGCCTGGTCCAGGTCGGGGACGAGTGGTACTACCAGGAGAATCCGCCCGGCACCAGCGTGCAGTCGCTGGAGCAGGGCACGCGCGCGGTCGCGCCCGAGGACAAGTCGCGCGAAGCGATCAAGAACGAGCTGTTCTGATCAGAGCTGGACCGGGGCGCCGCCCTGGTCCTTGACGAATTCGGACAGGGACGCGAACAGCTCGCTGCCGTCGCGCGTGTTGCGCCACAGCCCTTCCACCTGCTTGTAGTGGAAGCCGCCCGCGCGGGCCGCCACCCACATCTCCTGCAGCGGCGCCTGGCTGTTGACGATGATCTTCGAGGCGTTGCGCAGGAATTCGATCTCCAGCACGTTGCCGCTGCGGCGGCACTCGACGTCGACCACGTCGGCGTCCGACAGGGCGTCCATCTTCGCTTCGATCCGGTTCAGCACCGATTCGGCCGCGGCCAGAAATTCGGTTTCGCTCATGCTACACTCCAAGGTCTGCCAACTGAAACCCAGATTGTAAACGTGAAGCCCACCACCGCGCTGAAAACAGCCGCGGCGCTGGTCGCGGCCGCCTGCCTCGGCGCCTGCGGCCAGACCGGACCGCTGTACCTGCCGAAAACGCCCGCCAAGCCCGCGCAACCCGCCGGCCAGACAGCCATTCCGCCCACCACCACCGTCACCCCCACGCCCAATCAATAACGCTTCTATGTCGCACTTCCATTACCAAGACGGCGAACTGCACGCGGACCAGGCGCGCCTGTCCGAGATCGCCGCCCAGCACGGCACGCCCACCTACGTCTATTCCAAGGCGGCCCTGCTCGAGAACTTCCACGCCTACGCCGACGCCTGCCGCGGCCGCGACGCCCTGGTCTGCTACGCGATGAAGGCCAACTCCAACCTCGCCATTCTGAACCTGCTGGCGCGCGAAGGCGCCGGCTTCGACATCGTCTCCGGCGGCGAACTGCAGCGCGTGCTGGCGGCCGGCGGCGACCCGGGCAAGGTGATCTTCTCGGGCGTGGGCAAGAGCGTCGAGGAAATGCGCCTGGCGCTGGGACACGGCATCCTGTGCTTCAACGTGGAATCGATTCCCGAACTGCACCGCCTGAACGAGGTGGCCGGCAGCCTGGGCAAGCGCGCGCCGGTGTCGCTGCGCGTGAATCCGAACGTGGACGCCAAGACCCACCCCTACATCGCCACCGGCCTCAAGGCCAACAAGTTCGGCGTGGCTTTCGACGACGCGCTCGCCACCTACCGCGCGGCGCACCGCCTGCCCCACCTGGACGTGGTCGGCATCGACTGCCACATCGGCTCGCAGCTGCTGGACGACGCGCCCCTGCTCGAAGCGCTCGACAAGCTGATCGAACTGATCGACACCCTGGACGATGAAGGCATCCACCTGCACCACCTGGACATCGGCGGCGGTATCGGCATCGCCTACGGCGAGGCCGGCGAGAGCGAGCCGGTGGCCGTGCGCGACTACATCGCCCGCCTGTTCGAACGCATCGACGCCTGGCGCGCCGCGCGTCATGGCGGCCAGCCGATCAAGCTGATCTTCGAACCGGGCCGCTCCATCGTCGGCAACGTCGGCGTGCTGCTGACCCGCATCGAGTACCTGAAGCCGGGCGAGGAAAAGAACTTCTGCGTGGTCGACGCCGCCATGAACGACCTGATGCGCCCGACCCTGTACCAGGCCTGGATGGACGTGAAGGAAGTCGCGCCGCGCACCGGCGCAGCCCAGTGCTACGACGTGGTCGGCCCCGTGTGCGAATCCGGCGACTGGCTGGCGCGCGACCGCCATCTCGCGGCCCAGCCGGGCGACCTGCTGGCGGTGATGCAGGCCGGCGCCTACGGCCACGCCATGTCCTCCAACTACAACACGCGCGGCCGCGCGGCGGAAGTCATCGTCGACGGCGCCACCGCCCACCTGGTGCGGCGGCGCGAACAGGCGGCCGAACTGTTCGCCCTCGAAAGTCTGTTGTAATCAATTTCACAATTTGATTGCCGCCCCGAATTTCGCGTTACACTGACATCGGGCAACATTCGGGGCGTACCGACATGGGTTGGCGGGGCACGGGGTCAAGATGGGCAGGGGCGGCGCTGGCCGCCTGCGCCGCCTTGTCCGCCCCGGCAGCCCGCGCGGCCACGAAGTTCCCGGCCATCGCGATCTGCGAGGACGAGAACGAGTGGCCGCCCTACTCCTACTTCCAGCGCTCCAACGGCAAGCGCACCGGCAACGTGGTCGGCTACGCGGTCGACGTCATCGCCGAGATCTTCAGCCGCCACGACATCCGCTGGCGCATCGACATGATCCCCTGGCAGCGCTGCCTGGCCGTGGCCAGACTCGGCAAGCAATACCAGCTGACCCTGAACATGTCCTGGAGCGAGGAGCGCGCGCGCGACTTCCTGTTCTCCAAGCCCTACTACAGCACCACCACCTATTACTACTATTCGCGCAAGCGCAATCCGCAGGGCTTGGCGGTGAACGCGCCGGCCGACCTGCACAACTATCGCCTGTGTGGTGTGCGCGGCTACAACTACGCCGGCTACGGCCTGCAGACCGGCGAGGTGGACCAGGGGGCGAGCGACTTCTCGGCCATGATCGCCAAGCTGCATCTGGGGCGCTGCGCCCTGTTCGTGGAGAAAAACGAAGTCATGCTCGGCTACACGGCCATCGGCAAGGACTACCTGGCCGATCCCGACCTGGGCCTGGCCCCCGTGCCCGGCATGCCGCCGGGGTTGTTCCACTTCGCGATCCCGAAAACTTTCCCGCAGGGGCCGGCGCTGCTGCAGGTGCTGGATGCCGAGCTGACGCGCATGCAGGACAGCGGCCGCCTG
>DASRUW010000537.1:0-6126 GCA_035655255.1 Telluria sp.
CAAGATGGTGGCCGCCGATTTCCACCGGCTGCGTGAGGACGCGCCGGTTCGAGATCAACGGTGCGTGGATGCGCAGGATTTCATCGATGGCCAGGGGCAGCACGTCGTTCCGTTCGCGCAGCAGCTGCTGCACATCCGGCCGCGCGGCCAGGTAATGCGCGAGGATGCCGACGCTGGCCGCGATGGTGCTCAGCTCCCCCACCGTCCAATTGCGCAGGATGCTGACGATCTCCTCGTCGTTCAGCAAGCGCTCGCCCACCCGCTCGCGCAGCAGGCTGGTGGTCAGGTCCGCGGGCGCGCCCTCGCCCGCGCCGCGGCGTGCCGCCAGCAGGTCGCGGATGTAGCCGTCGAATTCCAGGGCGACCGCTTCCATCGCCGCGCGGTCGCGCGCGAGCGTGGCGGCGTGGTTCTTGCGCGTCCAGCGCCGCAGCGGTTCATGCAGCGTCTCAGGCCAGCCGAGAAAGGCCGACTGGACCCGCACCGCATAGTCTTCCGCCAGCGCGGTCATGAATTCCGTGGCGCCGGCTTGCGGCAGGCTGTCCACCAGCTGCGCGGCGATGGCGCGGCAGGCCGGCTCGAACGCCTGCATCCGCTGCTCGCTGAAATAGGGATCGATGATGCGGCGGTAGGCCGTGTGCTGCGGCGGGTCCATCCCGCTCGGGACCGCGAGGTGGCTGGAGACGGCGTTGCTGTAGGTCGCGGGGTCGTGCAGGGCGCGCATCACGTCTTCGTGGCGGAACAGCGACCAGTTCAGGTAGGAGCTGTGTGCCACCGGGCACTGGCGCCGCATGTCGTCGTAGGCGGCGATTTGATCCTGCTGCACCGCTTCGGAGCGCGGGTCCCACGCGGGGGTGGATTTCTTGTCCATGACGCTCTCGATTGTACCGATTGGAAGGCCGGTGCGACTTAAGCTGGTTTAATGATCTCTGCGCAGGGTCTGCTACATCACCGTGCCGAAGAGCGCTCCGATGCCGGCCGCCGCCGCCATCGACAGCGCGCTCCAGAACGTGACGCGCACCACGCCGCGCGTGACGCCGGCGCCGCCGGCCCGCGCCGCCAGGCCGCCCAGCAGCGCAAGGAAGACCAGCGACATGACGACCGTGATCGGGATGAGACTCGCGGGTGGCGCGATCAGCACGACCAGCAAGGGCAAGGCCGCGCCGATGGCGAAGCTGAGCGCGGACGAGAACGCGGCCTGGAGCGGCTTGGCGCTCATGGCGTCGGTCAGCCCCAACTCGTCGCGGGAATGGGCCGCCAGGGCGTCGTGCTGCATGAGGCTGGTGGCCACCTGCTGCGCCAGGGACGGCTCCAGGCCGCGCTCTACATAGATGCGTGCCAATTCGCTGTGTTCCCCTTCCGGATTCTCGTGCAGCTCCGTGCGTTCCTTGTCCATGGCTGCGCGCTCGGTATCGGCCTGCGACTGCACCGAGACGTATTCGCCGGACGCCATCGACATCGCTCCCGCCACCAAGCCGGCGACGCCGGCGACCAGGATGCTCTGGTGAGTCGCATTCGCGGCGGCCACGCCGAGAATCAGGCTGGCCGTCGAGACGATGCCATCATTCGCACCCAGCACGGCGGCGCGCAGCCAGCCCACGCTGGCAAGTTTGTGCAGCTCCCTGTGAGTTCTATGCATGCCGCCTCCTCGATTGGTGGATTCACAAACGTCGCTACAGCCAACTGCACAGCACAAATATGCATACATTTCTTGTTCTGGCAACTCCGGTGTATTCTTGCGGCCAAATTCAAAACCGCCGCTTCGGCATGACTGTAAGGACCGCCATCTTGAAACGACTCGCTCCCCGCGCTCTCGCGCTCGCTCTCGCCTCCGTCTTTGCCGTCAGCGCCGGCGCGCATGCGGCCACGGTGCCTCCGCGCGCCCAGGACGCCTACCTGTCGCAGGAAGATGCGGCGGCGCGCGCGGCGCGCGTGTCGAACGTCAGCTACGTGCTCGACTTCACGCTGACCGGCAAGGAGACCTTCGCCAACACTACCACCGTCGCGTTCGACCTGTCGGACGCGAGCACGCCCCTAACCATCGACCTGGACAAGGCCACGATCCAGAAACTCACCGTCAACGGCAAGGAGGTGCAGCCGGAGTACAACCAGTGGTTCATCACGCTCGCGCCGCAGAACCTGGTCAAGGGCCATAACACGGTCACGGTCTCGTTCGAGCGCAAGCACAGCACCAACGGCGAAGGCCTGCACCGCATGGTCGATCCGGTCGATGGACGCGTGTACACCTATTCGCACTTCGAGCCGGCGGCGGCGCACCAGATGTTCGCCGTGTTCGACCAGCCCGACCTGAAGGCGACCTACCAGCTCACCGTGACCGCGCCGGCCGACTGGCAGGTGGTGTCCGCCACGCGCGAGACCAAGATCGACACCGTCGGCGAGAGCAAGCGCTGGACCTTCCCGCGCACGAAGAAGCTGAGCCCGTACAACTTCTCGATGCACGCCGGTCCGTACAAGGTGTGGGAAGACACCTCCGGCAAGTATCCGATGCGCCTGTTCGCGCGCCAGTCGGTCGCGTCGCAGATCAAGCCGGCCGAATGGTTCCGCTACACCAAGGCCGGCCTGGCCTTCTTCGACAAGTACTACGGCATCCCCTACCAGTTCCAGAAGTACGACCAGATCCTGGTGCCGGACTTCCTGTACGGCGCGATGGAGAACTCGGCCGCGATCACGTTCGCCGAGCACGACTTCATGTACAAAGCCGAAATGACGGCCGCCCAGCGCCAGTCGCTGGCGGGCGTGATCATGCACGAGATGGCGCACCAGTGGTTCGGCGACATGGTCACCATGAAGTGGTGGAACGGCCTGTGGCTGAACGAGAGCTTCGCCGAGTTCATGGGCGTGCTGGGCACGGCCGAAGCCACCGAGTTCAAGGATGCCTGGCAGGCCTTCTACTCCGCGCGCGAAGCGGGCGCCTACGCACAGGACCAGGAGTCGACCACCCACCCGATCGAGGTGCCGGTCGCATCCACCCGCAACGCCTTCGACAACATCGACGCCATCACCTACTCGAAAGGCGCGGCCACGCTGATGCAGTTGCGCCATCTGCTGGGCGAGGAGGTGTTCCGCAAGGGCGTGCACGCCTACCTGACCAAGTACGCGTACAAGAACGCGACGCTGGACGACTTCATCGGCACGCTCGGCAAGACCGCGCACCGCGACCTGTCGCAATGGACGCGCGAGTGGCTCTACCAGCCGGGCGTGAACACGGTCACCGCCAACTACAGCTGCAAGGGCGGCAAGGTCGACGCGTTCGCGCTCGGCCAAAGCGCCACCACGCAGTTCCCGACCCTGCGCGAACAGCGCGTGCAGGTGGCCAGCTTCCGCCTGAACGGCGGCAAGCTCGAGCTGATCAAGAATGTGCCCGTGACCTATGCCGGCGCCAACACCCCGGTCAAGGCGCTGCTGGGCAGCGCCTGCCCGGACCTGGTCTATGCCAACTACCAGAACTGGGGTTTCGCCAAGGTCCAGCTCGACCAGCGTTCCTTCGAGACCGCGCGCGACCACATGGCGGCCGTCTCCGATCCGTTGCTGCGCACGATGTTGTGGCACAGCCTGTGGGACATGGTGCGCGACGCCAAGCTGCCGCTAAACGACTTCATCACCGTGGCCCTGAACAACGCGCCGCTCGAGAAGGACTACACGCTGCTAGGCGACGTGCTGGGCAAGCTGACGGGTTCCGCGCATTACCTGGACGCGATGGGCATCGACAACGCCTGGACGCAGAAGACGCGCAAGGCGATGGAGGACATGGCCTGGAACGGCGCGCTCGCCGGCAAGGGGGACGACAACTTCCAGCGCCGCTGGTTCGGCGTCTATCTGCAGCTGGCGGCCAGCCAGCCGGCACTGGAGCGGCTGGCCTCCATCCTGGACGGCAAGACGACGGTCGACGGGCTGACCATCAACCAGGACCTGCGCTGGTCCATCATCGCCCACCTGAGCCGCTACAACTACCCGGGTAGCGCGGCGCTGGTGAAGGCCGAGCAGGAGCGCGACAAATCGGACACCGGCCAGTCCTCCGCGCTGGCCGCGACCGTGGTGCGGCCGGATCCGGCCGTCAAGGCCGAGTGGCTGGCGACCATTGCCGACACCAAGACCAAGCTGCCGTTCTCGAAGGTGCGCACGGCCATGTTCAGCCTGTACCCGTCGGAACAGGTCGCCCTGAACGAACAGAGCGCCGCCCAGCGCCTGGCCCAGCTGCCTGAGCTGGACAAGACGGCGGGCGCGGTCTACATGCGTTCCTATGGCGCCAGCATGATCCCGGCCACCTGCACCCCGGCCAGCGTCAAGCGCCTGTCGGACGCGGTGGCGACCATGACCGGGCTGTCGGCCGGCACCCGCCGTGCGCTGGTCGGCACGTTGGAGGCTGACGAACGCTGCGTCGCCATCAAGAAGGCGTTGACGATTCCGCAGTCCTGACGCGTCTCTCCTGATCCGTGGGCTGGAGGTCAAGCTGTGACCTCGGCCTGCGCCCGGGCGTCGCCGCAGCGGCAATGGCCTTGCTAGGCGCTTTGCTCGCTGGAGCGGGGGAGTGCGTAGTCACCGATCACGACGTTATTCTTTCCTTGCCGTTTGACGTCGTACATCAAGGCATCAGCGATCTTGAAGACCTCGCCGGCGTCCGGCGGCGAGGAGCCGAACACGGCACAGCCTATGCTGCATGTCACGCGCATCTGCTCCCGCTCGAAAACGCGCCGAAACGTAGCACGCAGATCGTCCAGGAAGACGTGAGCCGTGGCCGGGGTCAGACCGTGCAGTAAAAGAGCGAACTCATCCCCGCCCAGGCGCGCTGCGACGTCGCTGTGCCTGGTTGACTCTGTGAAGATGCGGGCCGCCAGGCATAACACGCGGTCGCCTTCGGCATGCCCCCCGCTGTCATTGATCGCCTTGAAATTATCCAGGTCGACGATCGCCAAAGCGAAGCACAGCTTTTCACGTCTGGCCAACGCAATGGTAAATTCAAGCCGCTCGACGAAGCCGCGCCGATTGAGGATCCCGGTAACAGCATCGGTGCGCGCGAGCGCCGCTTCACGGTCAAGAAGCTCCTTAAGCCGGTTCAGCAAGTACACAACAATCAACATCAACCCCGACTGCATGACAAGCGCCCAGATCATCGCCCCAGGCCGTCCTACAAAGGCGGTGGTCCCTGCTTGTTCGGCCAGCAATGGAAGGTCCGACAGGATCGCGCACAGCCAGCCCGCCGTCGTGTCCGCATACCAGGTCGCGATGCCTACGGGTATAAGATAAAAGATGAAGAGCGAGATTTCGCTGCCGAACAGGTAATCGAGCACGCCAATCCCGGCAATCGCAGCGAACGCCAAGAGGACCACGCTCCTATACGACAGGACCCGGAAGAACTGATTCAGAACCATCATGGCATCGGAGCTCGCGGCACCTGTTGGCACATGGGAAGTGTAGACGGAGGCCGGGATAGAGAGTGGCCATCGAACTCGACGCGTGCGTCCCATTCGGCCGCGAAGAATCTTGAAGGTTAGCGCGTATCCCTTCAACTGAATATGATATGCACCAAGCGAAGCGTGAATTGCCGATCAGGTGCCTTACCCGTGCAGCGATCCGGGTGCTAATTTCTCCGGATTGGCGATGATGTAGACGGCTTGAATGTGTTGCGCGTCAAAATCAAACGCCATCGCCGAATGCAGGCGGCCATTGAAAAGGCGCAGCAGACCTGGTTGGCCATTGACCCGCACTGGCAGATATTCCAGCGCTGCACTTGGCGCGCGATGACATGGAACAGACGCGCAATGCGTATGGCGCCATGCAGCTTGCGAAGGACTGTATTGGCCTTGCCACCCCCATCGGCCGTAAGCTCGGCGTCGGGCGACAGGAGCGCCGCGATCTGGTCGAGATCGCCCGTCCTGGTCGCGGCGATAAAACGCCTGATCAAATCGTGCTGCGTCGATTCGTCAGCGGCGAAGCGCGCGCGCCCCCCTTTCACGCCCGCCCTGGCGCGCGACACTAACTGGCGGCAGGCGCCTTCGCTGCGCTCGAGCGCTTGCGACAGGCGCGCATAGTCGAAGTCGAAAAACTCCCGCAGCAGGAAGGCGGCGCGCTCTTCGGGACTCAGGCGCTCGAGCATCTGTAAAGACCCAG
>DASRUW010000538.1:0-2253 GCA_035655255.1 Telluria sp.
CACCTCGACCGGTCGGGCACGCTCCTGCTTCTCCGGCTCCGGCGCCAGCAGGTTCAGCGTGGGCGCCAGCCGGGAGCCGGCCGGCACACTCTGGGTTGCGGTCTTGAGGCCGCGGTTCTTGCTGGTCATGAGCGTCACGTCCATCCAGCGGCCCTGGCTCTGGCCCTGGGTCTGGCCGAAACTGTTGCCGCCGTCCTTCTTGCCGCCGCCGAACAGGCCGCCCAGCATGCCGCCGCCGCCCATCGCAGGAATGCCGCCGCTGAAGGTCGCGAGGTCGATGTAGGCCTGGCTGACCGGCGCCTTCACTTTCTGGACAGGTTCCGCCGCGCCCGCGTGGGCGGCGGCGCCGAGGCTGGCGAGGGCAATGGCGAAGGTGGTCGGAGAAGTCACGGGGGCTCCATTATTGTTCAAAAGAAAGATCAGATTGTAGCTTATTGCTAACAATCTGGAATCGTTTCCCGTCAGGTGGGGAGTTGGCGCGGCGCAGAGACCCTGTCCTACAGGGCTGCGACCGGGCCTCCCACACGCCTGCGCCGGTTTCGGGCTATGCTGAACGGCATGAACTGGCTGAATCGGCTCCCCGGCTCGCGCCGTGCCCCTTCCGGGCTCGAATGGCGGATCCTGCGCGCCTATCCGCCCCTGCTGGGAGCGCTGGTGCTGGCGGGCGTGTTCGGGACGCTGCTGGTGCGCGGCGGTTTTCTCCACCTGGAACAGCAGGAGCTGTTCCGGCTGCTGGGGCTGACCGGCTTCGTGGTGAGCGCCCTCATCACGCTCGGCATCGGCTGCGTGCTGGTGGTCCTCATGAAAGGCCACGCCTACGTGGCCGACGCCTACCCCATGCCCGACGACCAGATGAAAGACTAAGCCATGTCGCCGCGATAGGTGATGTGGACCTTGTTGCCGTCCGGGTCGCGCAGGTAGGCGCCATAGTAGCCCGGCGCATAGTGCGGGCGCTCGCCCGGTTCCCCTTCGTCCGTTCCCCCTGCCGCCATGCCGGCCCGATAGGCCGCGTCGACCGCCTCCTGGCTGGGCGCGAGAAAGGCGACCATGCTGCCATTGCCCGGATTGGCCGGCAAGCGGTTGAACGGCATGTAGACGTAAAAGCGCGGCAGCGTCAGCGACGGATGCACCCAGCAGGCGGCCGGCGGGCCGCCATCGGGGGTCATGGTGCGTCGCTTGAGGCCGATCGGAATCAGCACGGCGTCATAGAAGGCGCAGGCCTTCTCGAGATCGCGGGTGCCAACGGTGACGTGACTGAACATCTTCCCTCCCTAGCGTGACGAATTCGACAGCAGCATGCGCGCGCCCGCCCAGGCGAACACGCAGGCAAGGCTCGCATTGAGCCAGCGGTGCGCGGCGCGGTAGACGCGGCGGGCGGCCGGCGTCGAGAAGGCGAGCGCGTACCCGCCAAAGACCGCCACGCCGATCAGGCCGCAGGATGCCACCACGGTCACCGCTGCGCGCACCGTGGTGCCGCCGGGGAGCGCCAGCGACACCAGCGACAGCCACACCAGGATCGCCTTTGGGTTCGTGAGGTGCAGCGCGGCGCCGCGCACGAACATGGCGCGCTTGCGCCGCGGCGTGCCCGTTGGATCGGATCGGGCGAATGCCGCAGGAGCGCGCGCCGCATGCGCCGCCTTCCACGCCAGCCACAGCAGATACGCACCGCCCAGCAACTTGACCACGACGAGTGCGGCGGCATAACGCTGCAGGAGCGCCGCGAGTCCGAGCGCGGCCAGCAGGCCCCAGGTGACGGACCCCGCGATCACGCCAGCCGCCAGCGCCAGCGCACGCGCGCGTCCGTGCTCCATCGCCGCCTGGGCGATGGCGAGGTTGCTTGGTCCCGGGCTCAGCACGCCGACCGCGTATGCCGCGCAGGCGACGGCCAAATCGAGCGCAGCCACGATCAGCCTTCCATGATGCGCGCTGTGCCGGACAGGCGGATCGAGCTGCCCCGGTCCGGGCCGATCTGCGCGTGGATGCGAGACGGGCAACCCATGTCCTCGCCCTGCACGATATCGATCGCGCCGGCGTGCGGCCAATCGAGCTCGCGCAGGTAGCCGGCGAAAGCGGCGGAGGACGCGCCCGTGGCCGGATCCTCGTAGACGCCGCCGTAAGCGAAAGGATTGCGCGTATGGAAGAGCCGGTCAGATTCCGCGTACACGAGCAGGATGGTCACCAGGTTCTGCTCCTGCATCAGCGCGCGGCCGGCTTCGAAGTCGTACCGCATCGCGGCCAGCGCGGCGCGCGAAC
>DASRUW010000539.1:0-3358 GCA_035655255.1 Telluria sp.
GGCCAGGGCGCGGATGCGGGCCACCAGCTCGGCGGTGGCGAAAGGCTTGACGAGGTAGTCGTCCGCGCCCAGCTCCAGGCCGCGCACCCGGTCCTCGATGGCGTCGCGCGCCGTCAGCAGCAGGACCGGCACGGCGCTGCCGCGGCCGCGCAGGCGGCGCACCACTTCGAAGCCGTCGATACCGGGCAGGCCGATGTCGAGCACGGCCACGGCCACGTCGCCGCGCTGCAGGACCTGGTCGGCCTGCAGCCCGTTGTTGACCACCTCGACCGCCATGCCGTTGCCGGACAGGACCCGGGACAGGCCGTCGGCGAGGACGGCATCGTCTTCCACAAGCAGGATGTGCATGGCCGTCATTATGCGCGAATCCCCCGACCTTGAGGTACTGCAATGCTTTACAGCAGCGTTTCAAGTAGGACTGGACTGACAAAATAGCATGCAGGCAGCCTACACCGTGCCGACTGCTAATCTTATGTTCGCAAGCGGACCAACCCAATAAAGTACTCACATCGGCGATGCCAACTTGGCATCCCAGCCAAGACTTATAAGATCGTGAGGACAATATGCACAGCACTCAACTTGGTGGTACCGCGAAGGGGCAACCGGTCAGCCATATTCCTGTCGGGGCACAGGAAACGAAAGCTGCGGTCAAGCCGGTGGTCAGCTACAGCGGCACCCAGCAGAACGAGCTGCTCGCCGCTCTGCCCCGGCCGGACCTGGAGTCCTTGTTCGAGCATCTCGAACTGGTCAACATGCCGTTCGGGAAGGAACTCTTCGAATACGGCAGCAAGCTGGAATACGTGTACTTTCCCACCACCGCCATCGTCTCCCTGGTGTATGTGATGGAGGATGGCGCCACCACGGAAATCGCCGTGGTCGGCCACGAGGGCGTGGTCGGGGTGTCGCTGTTCATGGGCGAACGCGCCATGTGCAGCGCCGTCGTGCAGAGCGCGGGCTACGGCTACCGCCTCAAGACCCAGTTCCTGCGCGACGCCTTCGGCAAGGGCGGCGCCCTGCCCCAGGTCCTGATGCGCTACACCAATGCCTTGTTCGCCCAGATGGCCCAGAACGCCGTGGGCGGCCGCCACAGCTCGATCGAGCAGAAGCTGTGCCGCTGGCTGCTGGACCGCCTGGACCGGTCCCCGTCGAACGAACTCAAGGTGACCCAGGAGCTCATTTCCATCATGCTGGGCGTGCGGCGCGAGTCGATCACGGCGGCCGCCGGCAAGCTGCAGGAAGACGGCCTGATCACCTACCGCCGCGGCAACATCACCGTGCTGGACCGTCAAGGTCTGGAAGAGTATGCGGGAGAGTGCTACAAGGTGGCGAAGACGGAATACGATCGCCTGCTGACGGACGTAGCACGCTGATCAGTTCCACGCCGGCGCTCACGACCGTGGGCGCCGCGCCCGCCGGCGCCAGCGGGATCTCGGCGCTCACCGTGGTCCCCACGCCATTCACCCCGCGCTCCACCCGCAGACTTCCTCCCAGCAGCAAGGCCCGCTCGCGCATGCCCACCAGGCCGTGCGACTTGGGCTTGCTGGCCGCGTCGCTCGCGATGCCGATGCCGTCGTCGGCGATTTCCAATGAAATCTTGCAGTCTTCCCGTTCCACCCGCACCGTGACATTGCGCGCCTGGGCGTACTTGGCCACGTTGTTGAGCGACTCCTGGACGATGCGGAACACGGCGATGGCGTGCGCCGCCGGGGCGCCGTCGATCTCCCCTTCCAGCAGCACGTCGCAGGACACGTTGGTGAGCGCGGCGAATTCCTTGCCGTAGGCATCGAGCGCGGCCGACAGGCCGAGATTGTCGAGCAGGCTGGGGCGCAGGTCCTCGATCAGGCGGCGTTTCAGCTCGACCGTGTCGGACAGCACGGCGCGGGCCCGCTCCAGGGTGGCGGCCAGCTCGGGCTCCTTGTGCTTGAGCTTGGAAGTCACGGCCATGATGTGCATGCCGATCGCGGTCAGGTTGGCGCCCATCTCGTCGTGCAGCTCGCGCGCCAGGCGCGCCTTTTCCGTTTCCGACACGCTGATCAGGTGGCGCGAAAGCACGGACAGCTGCTCGGTGCGCAGCGCCACGATGGATTCCAGGTTCTCGTTGGCGTGCTGCAAGGCGCGCTCGGCCTCGACCCGGGTGGTGTAGCTCTCGCGCACCAGCAGGTAGAACAGGCCCAGCACCAGCATCGCGCACACGTTGATGCCGATGCCCACCGCCACCGCATCGCGGTATTCCGCATAGAAGGTCTTGGCGCGCGCGGCCAGCACCTCGTTCTGCTCCTGCACCATGATGACGACCAGCAAGCGGATCTCGTCCATCATGGAGCGGCCCTCGCTGGCCTCGGCGATCTTCACGATGTCGCGCAGCCCGCCCTCCTTGTAGACGGCGATCGAATCGTTGAGCAGCCCCATCTTGCGCGCCAGCAGCTTGCGCAGCTGGACCATGTTCTTTTGCTGATTGGGCGAGTCCGCCAGCAGCGTATCGAGTTCCTGCAAGGACGCTTCGATCTCGGCCTGGGCCGCCTTGTAGGGGCCGAGATGGGTTTCCGAGCCGGACAGGAAATAGCCGCGCACGCTGCTCTCGGCGTCGGTGACGACGACGTTCAAGTATTGCAGCCGGTCGGCCACGCGCGCCGTCTGCACCTGCAATTCATTGGCACCGCGCAAGGATTGCAGATTGTGAAACAGGCTGATGCCATTGGCGATCAGGATCAGCACGCACATCATGCCGAGCAGGGTCGCGTAGAACGGCAGACGCGGACGTGGATTCGAATGGGTGGTGAAGTACATCCCGGTTCCTGGGTGCGGCATGAGCCCGAGCAGGAATTATAGAACGGCGAGGTATTGCGTGCAGCCAAGCTCGGCTACAGAACACAAGGGGGAAGCCCCCCTTGTTTGCCAGCTTAATCCAGGAGATTGTTCTTCATGGCGTAATAGGTCAGGTCGCTGTTCGACTGCAGGCCCATTTTTTCCATGATGCGGGTGCGGTAGGTGGAGACGGTCTTGATGCTGAGCGACAAGGCCTGGCCGATGTCCGACACGGTCGCGCCCTTGGCCAGGCGCAGGAACACCTGGAACTCGCGGTCCGACAGTTCCGTATGCAAGGCCGTGTTGGGATCGCGGTCGAAGCTCTGGGCGAGCAGCTCCCCCACCGTCGAGCTCACGTAGCGGCGGCCCTGGTAGACCGTGCGCACGGCCGTCTTGAGCTCGTCCGCGTCGCATTCCTTGTTGAGGTAGCCGTTGGCGCCCATCTTGAACAGGTTGAGAGCGTACTGCTGGGCCGGATAGCCGGACAGGATCAGCACGGGCAGGTTGGGCTGCCCCTGGCGGATGGTACGCAGGATATCGATGCCGCTCTGGT
>DASRUW010000540.1:0-10499 GCA_035655255.1 Telluria sp.
CAAGTATGCAGTGGCCGTGCACGGCGAACTGTTCGCTGCCGAACATCATGTACACTTCCGGGCGAACAATCTTCGGGAGATACCATGCAGGGCGTCAATAAACTGATTCCGCTTGCCGTCGCCAGCCTGTTGGCCGGCGCAGTCCACGCGCAGGAAGTGGTCCGCATCGGTTATGCGGGCGCGCTGTCCGGCGAGATCGCGCACCTGGGCAAGGCAGTGGAAAACGGCGCCGCCCTCGCGATCGACGACCTGAACGCGCGCGGCGTCACCATCGGCGGGAAGAAAGTCGTCTTCAAGCTGCAAAGCGAAGACGACGGCGCCGATCCCAAGCAGGGAACGGCGGTGGCGCAAAAGCTGGTCGACGCGCACGTGAACGCCGTCGTCGGCCATATCACTTCCGGCACCACCGTGCCCGCCTCGCGCATTTATAACCAGGGCGGGATCCCGCAGGTGAGTCCTTCCGCGACGACGCCGGTCTATACCAAGCAGGGCTTCCCCGGCGCCTTCCGCGTGGTCGCGCACGACAACATGCTGGGCGCGACCCTGGGCCGCTACGCCGTGGACCGCCTCAAGGCGCGCCGCATCGCCGTCATCGACGACAGCTCGGCCTACGGCAAGGGCATCGCCGAGGAATTCATCAAGAGCGCGCAGGCGAAAGTGCCGGGCCTGAAGATGGTCGGCCGCGAATTCACCAACCCGAAGGCCACCGACTTCTCGGCCATCCTCACCGCCGTGCGGGCCAGGAAGCCGGACCTGATCTTCTACGGCGGCATGGACGCCACCGGCGGCCCGATCCTGCGCCAGATGAAGGCGCTGGGCATGCAGGTCAAGTTCATGGGTGGCGACGGCATCTGCACCGAGGCGCTGCCCAAGCTGGCCGGCGACGGCATGCGCGACGGCGAAGTGTATTGCGTCGAAGCGGGCGGCGTGGAAGGCGCGCAGGAGAAGGTCTTCAACGATTTCGTCGCGCGCTTCAATGCCAAGTACCACATGGATATCCAGACCTACGCGCCGTACGCCTACGACGCCGTGATGACGGTGGCGGCGGCGATGCAGAAGGCCGGCTCCGCGGATCCGGCCAAGTACCTGCCGGCGCTGAAGCAGATCCGCTACCAGGGCATCACGGGCGTGATCCAGTTCGATGCGTCGGGCGACCTGAAAAGCCCGGCCATGACGCTCTCCACCTTCAAGGGCGGCAAGAAGGTCAAGCTGGAAGTGCTGCACTAGGCGGGAAGCCGACCCGCACCAGCAGGCCGCCCGCGGCGGCGTCGGCCAGGCTCACCCGCGCGTCATGGCGGTGGGCGATCTCGCGCACGATCGACAGGCCCAGGCCGGTACCGGACGGGTTCACGTCCAAGGTGGCCGCGGACCGGTAGAACGGCGTGAACACGGCGTCGCGTTCGCCGGCGGGGATGCCGGGACCGCTGTCTTCCACTTCCAGCACGGGCGCGGCTTCATCCTCCAGCACGCGCACGGTCACGTTGCCGCCTGGTGGCGTGTAGCGGATCGCATTGTCCACCAGGTTGCTGATCAACTCGCGCAGGAGCACCGGGTGGCCGTGCACGCGCACGTCGCCGCCGTCCGCCTCCAGCGCCAGGTTGACCGACTTCTGCACGGAGGGCACGGCCAGCTCCAGGCACACGTTGCGCGCGGCGTCGGTCAGCGACAAGTCGGTCAGGTCCGCCGCCTGCGTGCCGTGCTCCACCCGCGCCAGCGCCAGCAGGCGGTTGGCGAGATTGACGGTGGAATCGGTGGTGTTGGCGATGGCTTCGACGATCCGGCGCATGGCATCGGGGTCGTTCTCGCGCAGCGCCATCTGGGCCTGCGTCTTGAGCACCGCCAGCGGGGTGCGCAGCTGGTGCGAGGCGTCCGCGATGAAGCGGCGCTGGCTGGCCAGCAGCTCGTGCATGCGCGCCATGGCGCCGTTCATCGCCGCGACCAGCGGCCGCACCTCCCGGTGCACCAGCGAGGCGTCGACGTCGGACAGGTCGGACGGCTTGCGCTGTTCCACCGCTTCCTTCAGCTGCATCAGCGGACGCAACACAAGGCGCACCGCGAACCAGACCAGCGCGGCCGCGGCCAGCACCATCGCCACCTGGCGGGAGAGAGTGTCGATCAGGATCTTGCGCGTGAGGACCTTGCGCGCGTCCAGCGTCTCGCCCACCTGGATCAGGGCGATGCCGCGCATCGAATCATCGTACACGGGCTGCAGCAGCGCGGCGATGCGCAGCGGCTGGCCGTTGTAGTCGGCGTGGTAGAAGCGCACCAGCGCGGGGTAGGCTTCCGAGCGCGGCACGTTCGCCGGCACCGCGGGCAGGTCGTCGAAGCCGGAGACGGTCTCGCCCTGCAGGCCGCTCACCTTGTAGTAGATGCGCCCGAGGTTGTCGGTCTCGAAGCTGTCCAGGGCCAGGTAGGGCACGTCCGCCACCACCTTGCCGTCGCGGACCGACACGCGTTCGGCCAGCGCGCGCGTGGAGGCGAGCAGCGAGCGGTCGTAGGCCTGGTCGGCGGCGTCCAGCGCGTTGTAGTAGGCGGAGACGGCGTTCAGCGTGGCGAGCAGCGACAGCGGAACGATCAGCCAGCGCAGCAGCTGCCCGCGCAGGCTGCCCGGCGTCCTGGGACGGCGAAGACGGGACCACACTGCCATGTCAGCTGCGCGCCTGCAGCAGGTAACCGATGCCGCGCAAGGTGGTGATGGTGGGCGCGTCCGGTCCCAGCTTGTCGAGCTTCTTGCGCACGCGGTGGATGTACAGGTCGATGGCGTCCAGGTTGGCGTCGTCCTCCAGCGCGAACACCTGGCCGAACAGCTTTTCCTTCGACACGGCGCTGCCGGGCCGCGTGATCAGGCTTTCCAGCACCGCATGCTCGCGCGGCGTGAGCGCCACCGTCTCGCCGCCGCAGCGGAACAGGCGGGCCACCGTGTCGTAGGACAGCGCGCCCACTTCGTACACGAGGGTCTCGTTGCCGCCGCTGCGGCGCAGCAGGGCTTTCACCCGCGCTTCCAGCTCTGGCAGCTCGAACGGCTTGGCGAGGTAGTCGTCCGCGCCGAGATTGAGGCCCTGCACCCGGTCTTCCAGTTCGCCGCGGGCCGTCAGCACCAGCACCGGCGTGCGGCCGCGCGCGCCGCCGCGGGCGCGCAGGCGGCGCAGCACTTCCAGTCCGTCCATGCGGGGCAGGGTGAGATCGAGGATGACCAGCGCATAGTCCTGCGTGTGCAGCAGGCTGTCCGCGTCAGCGCCATTGGTGGCGCATTCCACGGTGAGGCGGGCGTCGCGCATGGCTTTCGCCACCCAGTGCGACAGTTCGAGATGGTCTTCTACAAGCAGGATACGCATGCCGACAGTGTAGCGCTTTCGCCACGAAGCCTCTGTCGCGTGGCTTCCACATTAGTGAAAGGCAAATGAAAGGAACGGAGGCTTAAGCTGCCACCAGCTTGACACGAAAACCACAGGAGACAACATGTACAAACGCGCTCTCGCGCTCGCCCTCGGCGCCGCCTTTGCGGCCGCCGCTCCGGCCCACGCCCAGTCGACCAACGTCACCATCTACGGCCTGATGGACGCCGGCGTCGAATACATCAACCACGCCAACGCGACGGACGCCAGCCAGGTGCGCGTCATCTCGGGCGGCAAGAACACCTCGCGCTGGGGCCTGCGCGGCTCGGAAGACCTGGGCGGCGGCCTGAAAGCCGTCTTCAACCTGGAAGGCGGCATCCTGCTCGATACCGGCAACGCCGACGGCGCGCTATTCAAGCGCCAGGCCAACATCGGACTCGAAGGCGGCTTCGGCCGCGTCGTCATCGGCCGCTCGTTCACAACCACCTACGATCTGGTGATCCAGTTCGACCCGATGGGCTTCGCGCCCAACTACTCCTGGGCCACGTCGGGTCCGGCCACCGGCCCGTCCAAATACGGGATGACCACCGCCTTCGACAACCTGGTGAAGTACACCTACAAGAAGGACGGCGTGATGGTCGGCGCCACCGTTGGCCTGGGCGAACAGAACACGGCGCAGGAAGGCCGTAAGTACGCTGTCGGTGGCGCTTACAAGTTCGGCAAGCTCAATACGATGCTGTCCTACGAGGCGATCAACGGCGTCAATGTCGCGGCCACCGGCCGTCACGACGAAATCAGCGCGATCCACGCCGGGGCCGACTACCGCGACGGCAAGTGGCGCGTGGCCGCCGGCCTGCGCAGCTACAAGCTCGTTTCGGGCAAGGCGGCGACGGCGGACGTGAAGGCGGACACCACCTGGGCCGGCGTGAGCTACATGCCGGCGCCGTACACCATCACCGGCGCCGTCTACCACGTCAACGTGAAGAACGTGGCGTCCGGCCAGGATGCCGATCCGACCATGATCGTGGCGCGCGTGATGAAGGCGTTGTCCAAGCGCACCGACCTGTACCTGTCCGTTGCCCATGTGAGTAGCAAGAACGGCAAGTTGACGGGCCTGTCGCGCGACGACGCGGGCTTCGCGGATACGCAGACCGGCATCACCGCCGGCATCCAGCACCGTTTCTGACCCCAGCACCGCCCGGAAAACGGATACCATGAACGCCATGAAGTTCCTGATCGCCCTGCTGCTGTCCGCCTGCACCCTGCAGGCGAGCGCGCGCAACGAGTGCATCGTGCCGTCCAAGCCGGGCGGCGCGATGGACCTGACGTGCAAGCTCGCGCAGCAAGGCCTGCATGACCAGGGCCTGGACCTGCGCCTGTCCTATCTGCCGGGCGGTATCGGCGCCGTGGCCTGGCACTCGATGGTGTCCCAGCGCCGCGCGGAAGGCGGTACCCTGGTCGCGTTTTCCGGCGGCTCGCTGCTCAACCTCGCCCAGGGCAAGTTCGGCAAGGTCTCGCCCGCCGACGTGCGCTGGGTGGCGGCGCTGGGCGCGGACTTCGGCATGATCGCCGTGCGCGCCGATTCGCCGTACCACTCCCTCGGCGACCTGATCGAGGCGCTGCGCAACGCGCCCGAGAAGATCGTGATCGGCGTGTCCGGCACCATCGGCAGCCAGGACTGGCTGAAGATGGCGCTGGTGGCGCAGCAGGCCGGCATCAATCCCAAGGTGCTGCGCTTCGTGGCGCTGGAAGGCGGCGGCGAGGCCTTCACCGCCATGCACGCGAACTTCGTGCAGGTGATCTCGGGCGACGCGTCGGAGGCCACGCTGTATGCCGGCGATGGCAAGACGCGCGTGCTGGCGGTGCTGTCCGAGCATCGTCTGCCGGGCGCCCTGGCCCGCGTGCCGACCGCCCGCGAGCAGCACATCGATGTGGTGTGGCCCGTGATCCGCGGCCTCTGGATGGGGCCGGGGGTTTCCAACGCCGACTACCAGCGCTGGACCAAGGTGTTCGACACCATGCTCGCCTCGCCGGAGTACGCCAAGCTGCGCGAGCACTACGGACTGTATCCATTTTCCCTCACCGGTCGGGCCCTGACCGAATACATCCACAAAGCCGTGGACGACTACACACGGCAAGCCAACGCATTCCACCTGGTCCGCTGACGGACCGACCTTACTCTTCAGGAGACAACATGCAAGCCAAGAAAACCCTGGCAGGGATGACCCTTGCCGTCTTTTGCGCAGCCAGCGCCTACGCCCAAGTGCCGGCCGGCTATCCGGCGGACTATCAAAAGATCATCGACGGCGCCAAGAAGGAAGGCAAACTGGTGATCTACGGCGCGACCGACAGCAAGGCCGCGCAGCCGCTGATCCGCGACTTCAACGCGCTGTACCCCGGCGTCACGGTCGAATACAACGACATGAATTCGACCGAGGTGTACAACCGCTTCATCTCCGAAACCGCGGCCGGCGGCGCCACCGCCGACCTGACCTGGTCGTCCGCCGTGGACCTGCAGATGCGCCTCGCGGTCGAGGACTACGCGCTGCAGTACAAATCGGTCGAAGCGGCCAACCTCCCGGCCTGGGCCAAGTGGAACGACATGGCCTACGGGACCACGTTCGAGCCGGCCGTCTTCGTCTACAACAAGCGCTTGGTGAGCGAGAAGGAAGTGCCGCACACCCATGCCGACTTCGTCAAGGCCATCACGGCCGAGAAGTTCCGCGACAAGGTCACCACCTACGACATCGAGAAGTCCGGCGTCGGCTTCATGTTCATGGTCCAGGACTCGGTGGACTTCCCGCAGTTCCCGGCGCTGGAAGCGGCGTTCGGCACGGCGCGCGTGCGCGTGCAGTCGTCCACCGGCACCATGCTGGAGCGGATCTCCTCGGGCGAGAACCTGATCGGCTACAACGTGCTCGGCCCGTACGCGCTGGCGCGCGCCAAGACCGATCCGTCGATCGGCGTGGTCATGCCGAAGGATTACACGCTGGTGATTTCGCGCGTGGCCTTCATCAGCAAGAACGCCCAGCACGTCAACGCGGCCAAGCTGTGGCTGGACTACCTGCTGTCCGTGCGCGGCCAGACGGTGGTCGCCAACGACGCCAAGCTGTTCGCCATCCGTTCCGACGTGAAGGGCGAGAACACCGCCGCCGCGCTCACCCACCAGCTGGGCGAAAAGACCATCAAGCCGCTCGCCGTCCATCCCAACCTGCTGCAGTTCCTGGCCCCCGTCAAGCGCATGGCCTTCCTGAAGCAGTGGAAGGAAACGGCGGGTAAGAAGTAAGGATCGCATCATGGCTAGCCTCGCCCTGCAGCGCACACCGGCGGACACCGCGGCCGCCGTGCCGACCGCCCGCAAACGCCTCGACTGGCCGCGCGGTCTCGTGGTGCTGCTTACCTGCGCCGCGATCTTCGTGCCGCTCGCGCTGATCTTCTACCAGAGCTTCCTCTCGGCGCCGTTCTTCATGCCGGCCAAGACGTTCGGCCTGGACGCCTACCGCTTCCTGGTCGACGATCCGGACTTCGCGCTCGCCTTCCGCAACGGCCTGCTGCTGGCCGCCGGACTGGCCGCGATCGCGGTGCCGCTGGGCGGGATGCTGGCCTTTCTCATGACCCGCACCGACCTGCCGGGACGCGGCTGGATCGCGCCCCTGCTGCTGGTGCCGATCTTCGTTTCGCCAATGGTGATGGGCTTCGGCTATGTGGTGGCGATGGGGCCAGTCGGCTTCTACACCACCTGGGCGCAGAGCCTGCTGGGAACGAGTCCGTGGAACATCTACTCGTTCACCAGCATCGTCGTGATTGCCGGTCTGACCCACGTGCCGCACGTGTACTTGTACGCCTCCGCCGCGCTCAAGAGCCTCGGCTCGGACGTGGAGGAGGCGGCGCGGGTGTCCGGCGCGTCGCCGCTGCGGGTGATGTTCAACGTGTCGCTGCCGATGATCATGCCGGCGCTGGCCTACGCTGGCGTGCTGGTGTTCTTCCTCGGCTTCGAGGTGTTCGGACTGGTGCTGGTGCTGGGCGACCCCGAAGGTCACCTGGTGCTCACCACCTACCTGTACAAACTCACCAACAAGCTCGGCACCCCGTCCTACCACCTGATGGCGGCGGTGGCGGTGTGCCTGGTGATGGTGACGCTGCCGCTGGTGATGCTGCAGCGCCACCTGCTCAAGTCCTCTAACAAATACGTGTCGATCAAGGGCAAGGGCGCGCGCCAAAGGCCGCTCGCCCTGGGGCGCTGGAAGTGGCTGGCGCTGGCCGTGATCGGCGCCTGGCTGATGTTCGCGATCGTGGTGCCGCTGTCCGGGATCGTGCTGCGTTCCTTCGTCCAGTACTGGGGCGAGGGCGTGCGCCTGGCGGACGTGCTGACTTTGCAGCACTTCCGCGACATCGCGGAGCAGCCGGCCCTCATGCGCGGCATCCTCAACACGGTGCTGATCGGCGTCGTGGGCGGCGCGCTGGCGGTGATCTGCTACGCCGGGATCGCCCTGGCCATGCATCGCAAATCGGACGGGATCGCGCGCCTGCTGGACTACTCCGTGCTCGTGCCGCGCGCGGTGCCGGGCCTGCTGGCGGGCCTGGCCTTCCTGTGGGTGTTCCTGTTCGTGCCGGCCTGGCTGGAAGGGGCGCTCAAAGGCGTGGACGCGTCCTGGTCCATGTGGCTGGTGGAGCACCTGATCCCCGCCATGCGCTCGCTGCGCTCCACCATCTTCGCGCTGTGGCTGGCGTATTCGGTGGTGTGGATGGCGTACGGCATGCGCATGATCTCGACCGCGCTGCTGCAGGTCGGGCCGGAGCTCGAGGAAGCCGCGCGCGCGGTCGGCGCGCGCCGCGCCCAGGTGACGCGCGACGTCACGCTGCCCCTGATCCGCTACGGCCTGCTGGGCGGATGGCTGATGATCTTCCTGATCTTCGAGCGCGAATATTCGACCGGCGTCTACCTGCTTTCGCCCGGCACCGAGGTGATCGGCGCGCTGCTCGTGTCCCTGTGGGCCGGCGGTTCGACCGACCTGGTGGCCGCGCTTTCCTTCATCAACATCGTGCTGGTGGCGATCGGCCTGGGCGTGGCCCTGCGCTTCGGCATCAAGCTGCACGACTGAATCACGGAGACTTGACGATGAACGTCTTGACTGTCAACGACCTGCATCTGGAATACGGCCAGGGCGCGCAGGCCAATCCCATCCTCAAGGGCGTATCGATGCACCTGGAGCGCGGCGAAGTGGTGGCGCTGCTCGGACCTTCCGGCAGCGGCAAGACCACCTTGCTGCGCGCCGTGGCCGGACTGGAAAGCCCGCGCGCGGGCAGCATCGACATCGGCGCGCGCCGCGTGTTCGACGGCGGCTCCGGCCTGGAGCTGCCGGCCGAACAGCGCAACCTCGGCCTGGTATTCCAGTCGTACGCGCTGTGGCCGCACAAGACCGTGTTCGACAACGTGGCCTATCCGCTCAAGCTGCGCAAGGCCGCGGCGGCGGAGATCCAGCGCCGCGTGGACGACGTGCTTTCCCAGCTCGGCCTGGGCCATCTGGGCAAGCGCTTTCCGCACCAGCTGTCGGGCGGCCAGCAGCAGCGCGTGGCGATCGCGCGCGCCCTGGTGTACAACCCGCCGGTGATCCTGCTGGACGAACCGCTGTCCAACCTGGACGCCAAGCTGCGCGAGGAGGCGCGCGCCTTCCTGCGCGAGCTGATCGTCGAACTGGGCCTGTCCGCGCTGATGGTCACGCACGACCAGGCGGAGGCGATGGCGATTTCGGACCGCATCCTCCTGCTCAATAACGGCAAGATCGAGCAGCAGGGCACGCCGCAGTCGATGTACCAGACCCCGGATACGCTGTTCACGGCGGAGTTCATGGGCTCGAACAACCGCCTGGCCGGCGCCAGCGTGGAGCGGCGCGGCGAGGCGGCCGACATCGCCCTGAACGGCATTCGCCTGCGCGGCACGCCGCGCGGCGATGGCAGCGCGGGCGCGGCCCTGATCCGCGTCGAGGATGTGCAGATCAGCGCCACCGAGCGGCCCAATGCAGTGGTGCTGCCGCTCACGACTTGCATGTACCTGGGCGACCGCTTCGAATGCCTGTTCGGTCATGTGGGCGAGGGCGTGCGCGCCTACTCGCGCCACCGCCTGGATCCGGGCAGCTACTGGCTCGAAATGCCGCCCGAGAAGCTCTGGGTGTTCTGAGCGCGCACCGCTTCGCGCAGCGCCGCTTCCAGCCGCAGGCAGGGTGCGGGCAGGTCCGCGGCGGCGCGCGCGATGCGCAGGCCGATGACGGGCGGCTCGGGCCAGCCTTCCGGCTGCATGGTGCGCAAGCCGGACGGCAGGCCGTAGCCGGTGCGGACCGTCACCCCCAGGCCCGCGGCCACGGCCGCCCACACGCCGCCCAGGCTCGGGCTGGTGAACACGATGCGCCACGGGATGCCGGCGCGGTCCAGCAGGTCGGTGGCCAGCGCGCGGATCGCGCACACGCCATCCATCACCACCAGCGGCACCGGCTGCGTGGGAGTGAAGTGCGCGGCGCCAATCCAGTGCAGCTGGTACTGGCCCAGTTGCTGCACGTGCGGCAGGCGCGCGCCCAGGTCCCACAGCATCGCCAGGTCCAGGCGCCCCTTCTGCAGCTGGTCCATCAGTTCGACGCTGCGCGTGACACGCACTTCCATCTTGGTGCCGGGGTGGCTGCGGGCGAAGCGCGCCAGCACTTCGGACAGCAGGCGCTCGCCGAAATCCTCCTGCAGCCCAAGCCGCACCGTGCCTTCCACGCGCGCGCCATCCAGTGCCAGCGCGGCTTCGTCGTTCAGGTCGAGCAGACGGCGCGCGTAGCTGAGCATGGTCTCGCCCGCGTCCGTGAGCGCGAGCTGGCGTCCCTGCTTGCGCAGCAGGGGCGCGCCGGCCTGGTCTTCCAGCTTGCGCAGCTGCGCGCTGAGGGCGGACGCGGAGCGGCCCAGCACTTCGGCCGCGCGCGTGAAGCTGCCCAGTTCGACGCCGGCGCGAAAGCTGCGCAGGGCATCCATGTCGAAGTTCACGCGCCGGGTGATCGTTTCGATTTTCCGCATCATTGCTTCATATCTTTCGAATAATCGGAATGATTGATGGGGCTAGGATAGCGGAACCGTAACGCTTCCGAAAGGGCCTCACATGAAATCCTTGGTTGGCACCGGGCAGACGGCGAT
>DASRUW010000541.1:0-2948 GCA_035655255.1 Telluria sp.
GCGCCACCCAGCCGAGCGCGCCCGAGTGCACGTGCCCGATCGTCCAGTTCGTGAAGTGCGAGAGCGAGTTCACGGTCTTGATCGACATCATCGGGCCTTCGAAGGTCGACATGCCGTAGAAGGACAGCGACACGATCATGAACTTGAGCAGCGGATCGGTGCGCAGCTTGTACCAGGCGCCCGAGAGGGTCATCATGCCGTTGATCATGCCACCCCAGGAGGGCGCCAGCAGGATCAGCGAGAACACCATGCCCAGCGACTGGGTCCAGTCGGGCAACGCGGTGTAGTGCAGGTGGTGCGGGCCGGCCCACATGTAGGTGAAGATCAGGGCCCAGAAGTGCACGATCGACAGGCGATACGAGTACACCGGGCGCTCGGCCTGCTTCGGGATGAAGTAGTAGACCATGCCCAGGTAGCCGGCGGTCAGGATGAAGCCCACCGCATTGTGGCCGTACCACCACTGGATCATGGCATCCTGCACGCCCGCGTACATGGAGTAGGACTTGGTCAGGGTCGCCGGGGTGGACATGCCGTTCACGATGTGCAGCAGGGCAACGGCGATGATGTAGCCGCCGAAGAACCAGTTGGCCACGTAGATGTGCTTGACCTTGCGCTTGACGATCGTGCCGAAGAAGACGACGGCATACACGACCCAAATGACGGCGATCAGGATGGAGATCGGCCATTCGAGTTCGGCGTATTCCTTGCCGCGGGTGTAACCCAGCGGGAGCGTGATCGCGGCCAGCACGATGACGGTCTGCCAACCCCAGAAGGTGAAGGACGCCAGCTTGTCGGAGAACAGGCGCACCTGGCAGGTCCGCTGGACCACGTAGTACGAGGTGGCGAACAGGCCGCTGATGCCGAACGCGAAGATCACCGCGTTGGTGTGCAGGGGGCGCAGGCGGCCGTAGGTCAGCCAGGGGATGTCGAAGTTCAAGGCCGGCCAGGCCAGCTGCGCCGCGATGAAGACGCCGACCAGCATGCCGACGACGCCCCACACCACGGTCGCGATGGCAAACTGCCGCACGACCTTGTAGTTGTAATTCAATTCAGATTCCACAGAAGCTCTCCAGGATTTGCCTAAGGACCCCGACAGGTTAAAAGTCCAAGTACGCAAAATCCTTGACCTCGGTCAAATTGACCAAAATCAAGAGCCTTCAATTTAACAATTGCGGAAAAATTAGGCAGGCGGGGCGCGGTCGTCGTCCTGCAGGACCTTCCAGGCCGGTCCCACCAGGTCGTCGAACTGCCCGTCGTCGGAGGCGCGAAAGAACACCCACAGGGCGGCGAACACCAGCACGACGGAGAGCGGAATGAGCAGGTACAGGGCTTCCATGGCGTGCTTTCTAGACGCGCCGCAGGCGCAGCGCATTGAGGACGACGACGGCGGACGAGATCGACATGCCCAGGCCGGACAGCCAGGGATTGAGCAGGCCGAAGGCGGCCGCCGGGATCGCCGCCACATTGTACAACGTCGCCCAGGCCAGGTTCTGGCGGATCACGCGGCTGGTGCGCCGCGCCATGGCGGCGGCGTCGGCCAGCGCTCCCAAGCGGCCGGAGAGCAGCACGCAATCGGCGTGGGTCTGGGCCAGGGCCGCCCCGCTGCCGAGGGCGAAGGAGACGTTGGCGGCGTGCAGGACCGCCGCGTCGTTGACGCCGTCGCCCACCATGGCCACCACGGCGCCTTCGCGCTGCAGGCTGCGCACCACTTCCAGTTTTTGCTCCGGCAGGCAGCCGCCGATGGCGGTGGCGATGCCCAGCTCGTCGGCCACGCGGCGGGCGGCGCGCTGGCTGTCGCCGGACAGCAGGATCACTTCCTTGCCGAGGCGGCGGAAGCGCTCCACCACCTCGGCCGCCTCCGGCCGCAAGGCGTCTTCGAGCAGGAAGCAGGCCAGCCAGGACTCGTCCGTGCCGAGATAGACCCCGGCCGCCGGCAGGTGGCCCGGCGCCTCGCCGGCGATGCCGGTGACGAAGTCGACGCTGCCGAGGCGGAAGCGCACGCCGCCGACGTCGCCCTCCACGCCCAGACCGGCGTAGTGCGCCACGTTCCGGGCCTGCAGCACCTTGCCGGGCGCCGCGGCGAGGAAGGCCGCCGCCAGCGGATGGGCGCTGGATTGTTCGAGCGCGGCCGCCACCTGCAGGGCCGCATCCTCACGCAGGGCGCCGACCAGGAAGGTACGCGCGACGCTCGGGCGGCCCTGGGTCAGCGTTCCGGTCTTGTCGAACACGACATGGGTGGTGCGTTCCAGGGTTTCCAGTGCATGCGCGCGCAGGACCAGGACGCCCTTGCGCAGCAGCGCATCGGTGCCGGCGGCCAGCGCGGTCGGCATGGCCAGGGACAGCGCGCAGGGGCAGGACACCACCAGCACCGCGACCGCGATCGGCCAGGCGCGCGCGGGGTCATGCAGTTCCCACACGGCGAACACGCCGGCGGCGAACACCAGCAGGGCCAGCACGAACCAGCCCGCGACCTTGTCCGCCCACAGCGCCAGGGCCGGCTTGCCCTGTCCGGCCCGCGCGGCCAGGCGCGTGAGCATGGCGAGCGTGCTCTCCCCGGCCGGACGCGCCACGCGCGCCGTCAGGGGCTGGGCGCGGTTGACGGCGCCGCCCGGCAGCTCGGCGCCCGGATGGACGCGCTGCGGCTCCGATTCGCCGGTCAGGAGCGATACGTCGAGCGCGCCCTCCCCCTCCAGCAGCAGGCAATCGGCGGGCACGGCCTCGCCGGATTTGATCAGGACCACGTCGCCGGTGCACAGCTGGCTGGCGGGGACCAGTTCCGGCTCGCGCCGCTGCGGATAACCGGCCACGCGCCAGGCCGATTCGGCGGCGCCCTGCAACAGGCGGTCGAGCGCGCCCGCGGCCTTGCGGCGCGCGCCCAGCTCCAGGTAGCGGCTGCCGAGCAGCAGGAACACGAACATCGTGACGGAATCGAAGTACACGTCGCCGCT
>DASRUW010000542.1:0-2628 GCA_035655255.1 Telluria sp.
CGCCGTATCGCACCCACGAGGGAGTCCACATGTTCGTAGTCCGTCCGGTCGCAATGTCGGATATCGCCGCCCTGGAGGAAATGGCGGCGGTGACGATGCCCGGTGTGCACACCCTGCCCCGCACCCGCGACAAGATCGCCGCGTCGATCGAGCGCTCGCTCGCTTCCTTCGCCGCCCACGTCGACATCCCGAGCGAGGAGTCGTACGTGTTCGTGCTGGAGGACGCGGCCACCGGCGCCATCGCAGGCACCGCCGCCATCCATGCGCAGGCCGGTTCCAACGGCACCTATTTCGCCTTCCGCAACGACGTCATCCAGCAGGTCTCGCGCGACCTGAACATCAGCCACAGCGTCCACGCGCTGACCCTGTGTTCGGAGCTGACCGGGTATTCCCAGCTGTCCGGCTACTACGTGCGCGACGGCGCCCACGCGGGCGTCGAAGCCGCGCTGCTGTCGCGCGCGCGCCTGCTGTTCGCCGTGCTGGCGCCGCACCGCTTCTCGGACCGCTTCTTCGTCCCGCTGGCCGGCGTCACCGACCCGCACGGCAATTCGCCGTTCTGGAACGCCCTCGGCCGCAAGTTCTTCAAGATGGACTTCCTGGACGCCGAGCGCGTGATCGGCGGCTCGCGCAACCGCACCCTGATCCTGGAGCTGATGCCGCACTACCCGGTGTACGTGCCGCTGCTGCCGGGCGACGCCCAGGCGGCGCTGGGCCAGATCCATCCGGACGGCGAGCTGGCCTTCCACCTGCTCACCGAGGAAGGCTTCGAGGCCGACGACTACATCGACATCTTCGACGGCGGCCCGATCCTGCAGGCCCACAAGCACGCGCTGCGCACCTTCACCGGTTCGCTGCCGCGCCGCGTGGCCGAGGGCGAGCCGATCGGTGCCGGCGACGCCCTGGTGCAGTACGCCGTGGCCGTGTCGGACGGCGCGCACTTCCGCGCCGTGACCGCGGCCTGCCCGCCCGCCGAGAGCGGCGACACCCTGTGCCTGCCCGCCGCCGCGCGAACCGCGCTGCGCGTGCGCCCCGGCGACAACGTCGTCTGCGTCCGGATCTGAGGAGAATCGCATGCTAGTAATCCGCGCCATCCAGGCCGGCGACCTCGACGCCCTGATCGACCTGGCCACCCAGGTCGGCAGCGGCATGACCACCTTGAAGCCGGACCGCGAGATGCTCGGCGCGCGCGTGGAGTGCGCGGTCGCGTCCTTCGCCGGCGCCATTCCTCCCGAACAGCGCGACTACATGTTCGTGATGGAGGACGTGGAGAACCATCGCCTGGCCGGCATCTGCGCCATCAAGGGCTCGGTCGGCCTGGACGAACCGTTCTACAACTACCGCATCGGCACCCTGGTGCATTCGAGCCGCGAGCTGAACGTCTTCACCCGCATGGACACGCTCTACCTGTCCAACGACCTGACCGGCTCCACCGAGCTGTGCTCCCTGTTCCTGCAGCCGGACTACCGCGCCGGGAACAACGGCAAGTGGCTGTCCAAGTGCCGCTTCCTGTTCATCGCCCAGTTCCAGCAGCTGTTCACCGAGAAGATCATCGCCGAGATGCGCGGCTACCAGTCCGAGGACGGCTACGTGCCGTTCTACGAGGGCCTGGGCCGCCACTTCTTCAAGATGGACTTCAACCACGTGGACCAGCTCACCGCGCTGGGCAAGAAGTCCTTCATCGCGGAGCTGATGCCGCGCCAGCCGCTGTACGTGGACTACCTGCCGGAGGACGCGCGCGAGACCATCGGCAAGGTCCACGCCAACACGGTGCCGGCGCGCCGCCTGCTGGAGTCCGAAGGCATGCACTTCGAAGGCTATGTCGACATCTTCGACGCCGGCCCGGTGCTGCAGGCCCGCGTGTCCGAGCTGCGCGCCCTGCGCGAATCCGCGCTGGCGGTGGTCGACGACGCGGCCGTTTCCGGCGAGCGCGAGCCGGTCATCGTGTCCAACACCACGATGGCCGACTTCCGCGTGATCCTCACCCAATCCAACCCCGTCAACGGACGCATCGCCCTGACCGAACAGGACCAGCGCTTGCTCCATTGCGCCAGCGGCGACCAGGTGCGCACGCTGACCCTCAATGTAAGGAAGAACGTTCATGGCTAACCTGTCCAACTACATCAACGGCGAGTGGCTGGCCGGCTCCGGCCGCGAACTGGCGACGGTCGACCCGTCCACCGGCCGCCAGACCTGGACCAGCAACGAGTCCACCAAGGACGACGTGCACCGCGCCGTGCAGGCCGCGCGCGCCGCCTTCGAGGCCTGGGCCCTGACCCCGCTCGACCAGCGCATCGCCATCACCCAGAAGTTCCGCGACCTGCTCAAGGCGCACAACGAGGACCTGGCCCGCATCATCGCCGAGGAAGTCGGCAAACCCTTGTGGGAAGCGCGCACCGAAGTGACCACCATGGCCAACAAGATCGACATCTCGGTCCAGGCCTACGGCGCGCGCACGGGCGAAACCAGCGCCAAGGTGGCGGACGGCGACGCCGTGCTGCGCCACCGCCCGCACGGCGTGTTCGCCGTGTTCGGCCCCTACAACTTCCCCGGCCACCTGCCCAACGGGCACATCGTCCCGGCCCTGATCGCGGGGAATACCCTGGTCTTCAAGCCGAGCGAATACGCGCC
>DASRUW010000543.1:0-2027 GCA_035655255.1 Telluria sp.
AGCATCTGGTCCATGCGCCCGCCGTGCTCCTCGCAGCTGAACGGGATGAGATCGTCGGCGTCGAAGCCCGCCTCGAGCAGCGCCTGCTGCGCCTGGCCTACCTGCGCCTCGTCGCGCAGCGCCATCAGCACGTGGCCGACCGGCTTGAATGCGCCCAGGGACTGCGGCAGATCCGCCTTGGTCAATCGCTTGATCGGCATGCTGGCCTCCTTGCTGCGCCGGCCGGCATGCAGACCGCGTTCAGTACGAAGGCAGCTGCGCCTCGCGCACCGGCACGCCGCGGGGCGTGCAGATCGTGCCGACCAGACACAAGCCGATGATGATGCCGCCGGCGACCGCGAGTTGCTGTGCCAGCGACATCGTGTGGGCATTCCAGAGCAGCCAGGTGGTGGCCTGCAGCACGACGACGAACAGCAGCGCCGCCGTCCACGCCGCGCCGCGCCCGAGCGGAGGGTCGTAGCGGCTCGCCTGGCGCACGTCGAACGGCGGCTTGGGCCAGCGCGCGGCGACGTCGGGCGGGCGCCAGCCCGGAGGCTTGAACCACACCCGCAGCTTGTCGCCCCAGCGTTCGGCGCGCCAGGAGTCGCGCGCCAGCTCCCCGTAGTTGTGCAGATTGGCCCACACCGGATTCCAGCTGCGCAGCGGCCCGCGCGTGCCGTACACGCAGGGCTCGTCGTCCTCTTCGGGCTGGAAGCTGCCGAACAGCCGGTCCCACACGATCAGGATGCCGCCGTAGTTGCGGTCGATGTAGCGGTCGTTGACGGCATGGTGCACCCGGTGGTTGCTCGGCGCGCAGAACCAGCGATCGAACCAGCCGAGCCGCCCGATCTGCTGGGTGTGCACCCAGTACTGGTAGAGCAGGTCGATCAGCGCGACGGTGGCGAACACCACCGGCGGAAAGCCCAGCAAGGCCATCGGCAGGTAGAACAGCCACCCGGCTATCCATCCGCTGGAGGTCTGGCGCAGCGCGGTGGACAGGTTGTAGTCCTCGCTCTGGTGATGCACCACGTGCGCGGCCCAGAACAGCGCCACCGTGTGCCCCAGCCGGTGGTGCCAGTAGTAGCACAGGTCGTACAGGAGCAGCGCGGCCAGCCACACCCAGGCCGCGTCGGCCGGCAGCCGCCACGCCGCCGCGTGCGTGAACACGATGCCGTAGATGCCCACCGAGAACAGCTTGCTGAAGAGGCCGGTGACCTGGCTCATGACGCCCAGGCCGATGCTGTTGAGGGCGTCGTTGAGGCGGTAGGTGTTCCGGCCGCGCCGCCAGCCGACGGCGAACTCGATGCCGATCAGCAGGAAGAACACCGGGGTCGCGAGGACGATGATCTGGGCGCCGTTCATGGTGCCCATGATGGCCAACCCGGCGCGGGGCGGATAGAGGAAGACCCCGGACCGCGGCTTCGCGGCTCAGCTCAGGCAGCCGCGTGCGTCGATCGGCCAGACTGCCTCGACCACGCCCTGCGCCAGGCCGCCACGCACTGCGATGAAATGGTCGTGCAGGTTGACGGTCGGATCGCAGTGGCCGGGCACCAGCCAGACCGTGTCGCCGAGCGCCGGCAGGGTCGCCCCGCCGCGTGGGCGAAGGATGCCGTGCTCGTCGCCGCCATTGGCGAACTCGAACTCGCCGCCCCAGACGGCGGGCAGCCCGGAGTCGATCGCATGCGACTTGTGTCCCGCGTCCACCACCGCATGCGAATGGCCGCGGCTTTGGACCTGGCTCTTGACGAAGAGCGCGTGCTCGAAGGCGGGCGCATCGGGCGTGGGCTGGTTGGCGGCGTAGTCGCGGTCCATGAACAGGTAGCTGCCGCACTGCAGCTCGCCGTACACGCCGCTGGCGGCCTCGAAGGCGAAGCTGCCGGTGCCGGCGCCCGTGACGAGCGGGCAGGCGATGCCCGCGGCCGTCACGGCCGCCTGGGCGCTGCGCGCCAGGCTCGCGGCATGGCGGATCGCCGCCTCGCGCTCGCCCGGGCTGCGCAGATGCTGCGCCTTGCCGTGGTAGGCCTGCAGTCCGGCGAAGCGCAATCCGT
>DASRUW010000544.1:0-4406 GCA_035655255.1 Telluria sp.
ACGGAGGTGCGGTCGGCGTCTGGGCCGCTGCGCTGCCCGCCATCACTGCGGACGCAGCGATCACGAGGGCTAACAGTTTATTCATCGTTTTTATTCCTTTCGGGAGTGGTATTCCGCAGCGATCCCTGCGGTAACTTGCAGCATTTGCCAGCAATTGTGAAACCGGCAATTGACTTAACGGCCATTCTGCCACACCGGGCGGGATCGCACGACCGTCAACAAATCAAACGCGCCGCAATCATACTTGCTACGTTGTATTCATGCAACGTCGACAAGGAGTTCACTTTGTTGAGCATAAGTATCAAAAATGACAAGCAAGTGACCCCAGCAGGTTTACAGCGGCCCGCAGTTGCAGCGTGCTAAAATCGTGCGGTTATCCAGCACTTTTACCGCCTGAGAGCCTGTCCCGCCAATGGATCAATTCGCAAAAGAAACAATCCCCATTTCGCTAGAAGAAGAGATGCGCAAGAGCTACCTCGATTACGCCATGAGCGTGATCGTGGGCCGAGCTCTGCCGGACGTCCGCGATGGCCTCAAACCGGTGCACCGCCGCGTATTGTTCGGTATGCATGAAATGAACAACGTGTGGAACCGGCCGTATGTGAAATGCGCGCGCGTGGTCGGCGAGGTGATGGGTAAGTACCACCCGCACGGCGACGCCTCCATCTACGACACACTCGTACGTATGGCGCAGGACTTCTCGCTGCGCTACACGCTGGTGGACGGGCAGGGCAACTTCGGCTCCATCGACGGCGACAACGCGGCGGCGATGCGTTACACCGAGTGCCGCCTGGACAAGATTGCGAACGAACTGCTGGCCGACATCGACAAGGACACGGTCGACTTCCAGCCGAACTACGACGGCAAGGAAAAGGAACCGACGGTCCTGCCGACCCGCGTGCCTAACCTCCTGATCAACGGCTCGGCCGGTATCGCGGTGGGCATGGCGACCAACATCCCGCCGCACAACCTGCGCGAAGTGATCGACGGGGCGCTGCACGTGCTGTCCAACCCGGACTGCACGATCGACGAGCTGATCGAGCTGATCCCGGCGCCGGACTTCCCGACCGGCGGCATCATCTACGGCGTGTCCGGCGTGCGCGACGGCTACCGCACCGGCCGCGGCCGGGTGGTCATGCGCGCCAAGACCCACTTCGAGGAATACGGCAAGGAAGGCGGCCGCACGGCGATCATCGTCGACGAGCTGCCCTACCAGGTCAACAAGAAGTCCCTGCTCGAGCGCATCGCCGAGAACGTGCGCGACAAGAAGCTCGAAGGCATTTCCGACATCCGCGACGAGTCCGACAAGTCGGGCATGCGCGTGGTCATCGAGCTCAAGCGCGGCGAAGTGCCGGAAGTGGTGCTCAACAACCTGTACAAGCAGACCCAGCTCCAGGACACCTTCGGCATGAACATGGTGGCCCTGGTCAACGGCCAGCCCAAGCTGCTGAACCTGAAGTCGATGCTGTCGGAGTTCCTGTCGCACCGGCGCGAAGTGGTCACCCGCCGCACCGTGTTCGACCTGCGCAAGGCGCGCGAGCGCGGCCACGTGCTGGAAGGCCTGGCCGTGGCGCTGGCCAACATCGACGACTTCATCGCCATCATCAAGGCCGCCCCGACCCCGCCGGTCGCCAAGGCCGAACTGATGGCGCGCGCCTGGGATTCGTCCCTGGTGCGCGAGATGCTGGCCCGCACCGGCGAGGGCGAGATCAGCGTGGACGCCTTCCGTCCCGAGAACCTGCCCAAGCACTACGGCATGCAGCCGGACGGCCTGTACAAGCTGTCCGACGACCAGGCCCAGGAAATCCTGCAGATGCGCCTGCAGCGCCTCACCGGCCTGGAACAGGACAAGATCGTCAACGAGTACAAGGACGTGATGGCCCTCATCGCCGACCTGCTCGACATCCTGGCCAAGCCGGCCCGCGTCACCGCCATCATCCAGGACGAGCTGAATTCGGCCAAGACCGACTACGCCGAAAAGGACGAGCGCCGCTCCACCATCGAGAACAACGCGACCGACCTGGAGACGGAAGACCTGATCACCCCGCAGGACATGGTGGTCACGCTGTCGCACTCCGGCTACATGAAGGCCCAGCCGATCTCCGAATACCGCGCCCAGAAGCGCGGCGGCCGCGGCAAGCAGGCCACGGCGACCAAGGACGAGGACTGGATCGACCAGCTCTTCATCGCCAACACGCACGACTACATCCTGTGCTTCTCCAACCGCGGCCGCCTGTACTGGCTGAAGGTGTGGGAAGTGCCGCAGGGCTCGCGCAACTCGCGCGGCAAGCCGATCGTGAACATGTTCCCGCTGCAGGACAACGAGAAGATCACCGTGGTGCTGCCGCTGTCCGGCGAAAACCGCAGCTTCCCGGAGGACCGCTTCGTGTTCATGGGCACCTCGCTGGGCACGGTCAAGAAGACCCCGCTCAAGGACTTCAGCAACCCGCGCAAGGCCGGCATCATCGCCGTGGACCTGGACGAGGGCGACTTCCTGGTGGGCGCGGCCCTGACCGACGGCGCCCACGACGTGATGCTGTTCTCGGACGCCGGCAAGGCCGTGCGCTTCGACGAGAACGACGTGCGCCCGATGGGCCGCGCGGCGCGCGGCGTGCGCGGCATGAACCTGGAAGACGGCCAGAACGTCATCGCCCTGCTGGTGGCCGAGAACGAACAGCAGTCCGTGCTGACCGCGACCGAGAACGGCTTCGGCAAGCGCACCCCGATCACCGAGTACACCCGCCACGGCCGCGGCACCAAGGGCATGATCGCGATCCAGACCTCCGAGCGTAACGGCAAGGTGGTGGCCGCGACCCTGGTCAACGCCACCGACGAGATCATGCTGATCACGACCGGCGGTGTCTTGATCCGCACCCGCGTGTCCGAGATCCGCGAGATGGGCCGCGCGACCCAGGGCGTCACCCTGATCGCGGTGGAGGAGGGCACCAAGCTGTCCGGCCTGCAGCGCGTGATGGAGTCCGACGTGGACGACCTGCCCGCCTCGCTGGAAGTCGAAGAACCCGCAAATCCGGCGCCCGGCGTCGGCAACCCCACCCAACCTGACGAATAAATGAAAAAAATCCTGATCGGTTTCCTCGTGTCCGCGGCCATCGCCGCGCCCCTGGCGCAAGCGCAGCAGGCCGCCGCGGCGCCCGACGCCAAGACCGCCGCCGCCGTGCACGAGCTGCTCGATGCCATCCACTACCGCGACATGATGCGCAACATGATGGGGCAGATGGCGCGCCAGATGCCGCAGATGATGCAGCAGTCGGCCGCAGCCACGATCAACGCCGACAAGTCCTTGAGCGCGGAACAGCGCAAGGCGAAGCTGGACAAGCTGGCCGCCGAACTGCCGAAGGTGAGCGCGAGCATGGAACGTTTGATGAACGATCCGTCCCTGGTCGACGACATGATGAAAGAGATGGTGCCGCTGTACGCGCGCCACTTCACCGCCGACGAGATCCGCCAGCTGACCGCTTTCTACCACTCGCCGGTCGGCGCCAAGGCCCTTTCCGTCATGCCGCAGCTGATGATGGAAGGCATGCAGCTCGGCCAGCGCGTGATCATGCCGCGCGTGCAGAAGATGGCCGCGGAACTCGAAAAAGACCAACCCAAGGCCAAGTAAAGGAAACGCCGTGACTCAGGTTTACAACTTCTCCGCCGGCCCCGCCGTGATGCCGCGGGAAGTGCTCCAGCAAGCGGCCGCCGAAATGCTCGATTGGCATGGCAGCGGGATGTCCGTCATGGAGATGAGTCACCGCGGTCCCGAGTTCATCTCGATCTACCAGGACGCCGTCGCCAACCTGCGCGAGTTGCTGGCGGTGCCGGCCAACTACAAGATCCTGTTCCTGCAGGGCGGCGGGCTGGGCGAAAACGCCATCGTCCCGCTCAACCTGGTCGGCCGCAAGGCGCAGCCGGCCACGGTGGATTTCGTGCACACGGGTTCCTGGTCCGGGAAGTCGCTGAAGGAAGCGGCGCGCTACGCCAACGTCAACGTGGCTGCTTCCGGCGCCGAAGGCAAATTCACCAGCGTCCCCCACCAGGAGACGTGGAAGCTGACGCCGGACGCGGCCTACCTGCACGTGTGCACCAACGAGACCATCGACGGCGTCGAGTTCAATTTCGTCCCGACCGTGCAGGGCGAGACGACCCTGGTGGCGGACATGTCCTCGCACATCCTGTCGCGGGTGATCGACGTGTCGAAATACGGCGTCATCTTCGCCGGCGCGCAGAAGAACATCGGACCGGCGGGCCTGACCATCGTGATCGTGCGCGAGGACCTGCTTGGTCACGCGCTGCCGATCTGTCCGTCCGCCTTCGACTGGAAGATCGTGGCCGAACACGACTCCATGTACAACACGCCGCCGACCTATGCCATCTACATGGCCGGCCTGACCTTCCAGTGG
>DASRUW010000545.1:0-2743 GCA_035655255.1 Telluria sp.
GCCCCGCTGTCCCAGCGCCGCGCCGAGGAAGCCGTGCACCGCGAGGAGCTGATCGCGCAGGTCCAGGCCATCCGGCCGCAGGACCGCCACGCGCTCGATGCCCTGCGCGCCGCCCAGGAGCACTGGCAGCAGGCCGCCAAGGCCCTGCCGCTGGAACGCAAGCAGGAGCAGGCCCTGTGGCAGCGCTTCCGGGCCGCCTGCGACGAGGTCTTCAACCGCCGCAAGGAGAGCGCGCACGCCGCCGACGCCGAGCGGCGCGAGCACCAGCACGCCAAGGAAGCGATCTGCGCCCGTCTGGAAGCGGTCGAAGACGTGGCCAACGCCCAGGCCATCCTGCGCCAGGCCGCGCACGACTGGCACGCCGCCGGCCCGGTGCCGCGCGCCAACGAAGCCAAGCTGGAAAAGCGTTACCACGCCGCCGTGTCGGCCTTGCAGCAGAAATTGGAACAGGTCCGCCGCGCCGCCAGTGTGGCCCAGGCCAGCGCCCTGCGCGACAAGCTGCGCCTGGTGCTGGAAGCCGAGCAGGCCGTCGCCGGGGAGGGCTCCGCGCGCGACGACTGGGATGCCCGCTGGCAGGCCATTCCGGCCCTGCCGAAAGAGTTTGACGCCGTCCTGTCGAAGCGGCTGGCGGCCGCCCGCGCCGCGCTGGAAGGCGACCGCGCCGGCTACGCCGCCGCGCTGCAGGCCGGCCGCGACCAGCTCCAGCACGATCTGCTCAAGCTGGAGATCCTGGCCGGCGTCGACAGCGGCGCCGAGTTCGCGCGCGACCGCCTGAAGCTGCAGGTCGAAGTGCTGCAAAGTTCGCTCAAGTCCGGCCAGAAGCCGGGGACGCAGTCCACCCAGTTCCGCGACCTGCTGGCCCTCCCGGCCCTGGCCGACGCCCGCACCGTGGCCCGCCTGGAGCACCTGTACCCGCGCATCGGACGGGAGCGTTCGTGAACGGCGTGCGGGTGCAGACCGAGGACTTCGACCTCGCGGCCGAAGTGGCCGCCCTGCGCGCGGGCAATCCGCGGATCGGCGCGGTGGTCAGTTTCGTGGGCACCGTGCGCGACATGAACGAAGGCGACCAGGTCGCCGCCATGGAACTGGAACACTATCCCGGCATGACCGAGCAGGCCCTGCGCGACGTGGTGGCGCGCGCCGAGATGCGCTGGCCGCTGCTGGGCAGCCTCGTCATCCACCGCGTCGGCCCCTTGCGGCCGATGGACCAGATCGTGCTCGTCGCCTGCGCCGCCGCCCACCGCGGCGAAGCCTTCGCCGCCTGCGAGTACATCATCGACTATCTCAAGACCGAAGCGCCATTCTGGAAGAAGGAACAGACCCCGTCCGGCGCGCGCTGGGTCGACGCCCGCGTCACCGACGAGACTGCCTTGAAGAAGTGGACCGCCGCATGAGTTGGCTGGCGGTCGGCATGGGCGCGGCGCTCGGCGCCTGGGCGCGCTGGGGCTTGTCGCTCTGGCTTACGCGCCTGCACGTGCACATCAATTTCGGCACCGTCGTGGCCAACCTGGCGGGCGGCTACCTGATCGGCGTGGCGCTGGGTTTCTTCGGCACCTATCCCCATCTGGCACCCGCATGGCGCCTGTTCGCCATCACCGGCTTCCTGGGCGGACTGACCACCTTCTCGACCTTCTCGGGCGAATCGATGATGCTGCTCCAGCGCGGGGAATACGCCTGGGCCGGTGCCCACATCCTGCTGCACCTGGCCGGTTCCATCGTTTGCTGTATCGCCGGGTTCGCCACCTGGCGCGCGCTGGGCTCCTGACCCCATCTGGGGCTTTTTTGACCGCGATTCTTGAAAAGCCGATAGGCAAGCCATATCTTGCAGTCAAGTCAAAAATTTCAGGGGAGTTCCTCCTATGCGCCAAGACAAACTCACGACCAAGCTGCAGGAAGCCCTGGCCGATGCCCAGAGCCTTGCGGTTGGCAACGATAACCAGTACATCGAATCGGTCCACCTGCTGGTCGCCCTGCTGAACCAGGACGACGCCGGCGCGCGCTCGCTGCTGCAGCGGGCGGGCGTGAACGTCGCGGGCCTGACCAACGCCCTCAAGTCCGCGCTGGAGCGCTTGGCCAAGGTGAGCGGCACCGGCGGCGAGGTGCAGGTCGGGCGCGAGCTGATGGCGCTGCTGAACCTGGCGGACCGCGAAGCGCAGAAGCGCGGCGACCAGTTCCTTTCCAGCGAAATGGTGCTGCTGGCCCTGACCGAGGACAAGTCCGAGGCCGGCCGCCTGGCGCGCGAGAACGGCCTGACGCGCAAGGCGCTCGACTCGGCCATCCAGGCCGTGCGCGGCGGCGAAAACGTCACCTCCGCCGAGGCGGAAGGCCAGCGCGAGTCCCTCAAGAAGTACACCCTCGACCTCACCGAGCGTGCCCGCCAGGGCAAGCTCGACCCGGTGATCGGCCGCGACGACGAGATCCGCCGCGCGATCCAGGTCCTGCAACGGCGCAGTAAGAACAACCCGGTGCTGATCGGCGAGCCGGGCGTGGGCAAGACCGCCATTGTCGAGGGTCTGGCGCAGCGCATCGTCTCCGGCGACGTGCCGGAAGTCCTGCGCAACAAGCGACTGGTCGCGCTCGACCTCGGCTCCATGCTCGCCGGCGCGAAGTATCGCGGCGAGTTCGAAGAGCGTCTCAAGGCCGTGCTGAAGGAAATCGAGGAATCGCAGGGACAGATCATCCTCTTCATCGACGAGTTACACACGCTGGTGGGCGCCGGCGCCGCCGAGGGCGCGATCGATGC